>CANRJL010000007.1 GCA_947630935.1 uncultured Bacilli bacterium
TATGCCTCTTTTAAATCATATTCTTCAGTGATTAGTTATTTAATAGATGCTTTAAAAGATTTGCAACCTAAGACTGTTTTATATGGGACAATTGGTGATTATTTTTTAACGGGAACTTCTTTTAATTCACGAAATTTTACTTTTGGCTCGCTATTTTTTGAAGATAAAGATAAGGCCCAAGCCTATTTAGCAAAAAATACAGTTGAAGGCTATTTTCAGTTGCCGATATTTATAAAATATTTAGAAAAAAAGAACCTAAGTTTACCAAAGGTTGTCAATTTATATCAAATATTATATCAAGGAAAAGATGTGTCATCTATTTTAAAATAGATGATATTTTTTTTTAATTATTTTAGTAATTCTTGAATAACATATGAAGCAATTAAAGCTCCAGCACTCATTGGTATCGAACATAAACTGCCTAAGGCATCTTTTTGTTTAGGTAGTTCACTACTCCAAACTACTGTGGCATTTTGATACTTGCGAGGTAAAGATGTTCTTATTTTTTTAGCTAAAGGGTCATTATATGTTTGACCTATTTTGGTAATTTTAAAGCTTGTTGGGTTCATTTTATTAGCTGTTCCAAGACATGATATTAATGAAAGATGATTGTCTTTAGCATATTTTATTAAAGCAATTTTAGTTTGACTATCATCACAAGTATCAATAATGTAATCATATTTGATAGCTGATAAATATTGTGGTAAATTATCTTCTTTTAATGCTGCTTTAATTGGTTTTATATGACAATTTGGGTTAATTTCTTGAGCTCTTTTTTGGGCGATTGTAACTTTTGGTAAATTTAAAACTGTTCTAGTACTTAATATTTGGCGATTTAAATTAGTTATTTCAAATGTATCTGGGTCAATTACTGTTATATTTAAAATGCTACTTCGAATGAGACATTCTAAGGTATAACCCCCTACTCCCCCAATGCCGATTATTAAGATATGAGCTTTTTGTAATTTTTCAATATTTTGGCCAATTAATAATTCTAAACGTTCAAACATAGTTTCCTCCATAAAAAAACCAAAAGAAATATAAGTGTGATAAAATCCCGCTTACTAGCAGGTGGGCATCTCATTTATACTTTAGGATCCTAATTCACTTAATGGATTAGTCTTCTACACCATATAAAGTTCTGATTCCCAAGTATCACCATAGTCGGTTTTATGCAATCTTATTTTCTTTTGGTAATTTTATTGTAACAGTTATTTAGGAAAAGCACAAGTTTTTTTACATTATTTATTGTTAATATTGAATAAATTTTGGCGCAGGGTTGTCAAATGCTGAAGCCGTATTATTAGTATTGTCTTTTTCCTCTAATTGTTCTAATTCTTGAGGGCTTTGTTCATTATTTATATTAGTATTAATTTGAGCATTATCTATTATTTGAGTATTAGTTAATTGTTCAAAATTGTTTTTAGTTGCCCAACATTTTCGCACATCACAGTCAGATGAATATGGAGCTGGGTTTGGCATGGCCATGCGAATAATCATTGGAATTTTAAAAGCTCCTCCAAAAGCAACACAGCTACCAGGTTGTAATGTTTTTTGTTTTTCAATGACGTCGGCTGAAATATTGGGTAGCATTTCTTCAATATATTTTAAGTCTTTAGGATGAGTCATTTTAAAAATAAGGAAATTGGATACTTGGGCAATAACAGTGTCACTCATTTCCACTGGTCTTTGGGAGATTATTCCTAAAATAGTTCCATATTTTCGGCCTTCTTTAGCTATTCTATCAAATATATTATAACCTAATAAAAAAGTATCGTTATCATTTTGAATATAGCGGTGAGCTTCTTCTAAAACTAAATGACAAGGCATGCTTGCTCGTTCTTTTAAGCTTTTGGTATATTCAAATAAAATTCGACAAATAATTTTAACTATAACTTTTGCGTATACATCATCAACATCTTCTAAGTTAATATTAATTATTTGGGCCTTTTTACCATGTAAAAGCATTAAGTCTTGTGCAAATTTTTCAGGAGTTACATATCCTTTATTAACAAAATATGTCCCAATTTTAGTGTTTAAAATTGAACTAATTCTTACTTTTAATATATTAGCATCATCACTGACTGCTTGATTACTTAAAAAGCCTTCGCTTATTAATGTAAATTCTAAAGCTTTAGAAAAATCTAAAATTGAATATGAATATACTTCAGGTTCTTTAGTTTCCTCTAATTCATCATTTATGTGTTTTAAAATATAGTCAGTAATTAAAACTGATTCACCAAAATTACCATTGGAATCAATTTCAAAACATTCGGAAAAGCTTCTTGTATAACCGATACCTGGAATTCTTGTATCAAAATTAAATTCATTTGTATGACAAGTTTCAATAATTGTGAAAATATCATTTTTCTTTTGGGATGTTGTTTTATTACTAAATAAAATTGCTAATAAAGCTTTGGCTATTAAATGATTTTTATATCTAATACTTTCTTCGGTTTCTTGACAAAATATTTTAGCTAGTCGAATAGTTCTTTCTATTATTGGTAGTTGACTATGTGAATTAGCTTGTAATAGCAAAGCCATATCATCTAATTTTAATAAATTAACAGGAATTTCTAGAGGAATATCACTAGCGTCTTGAACATTTGATGTTATAAATTTATATTGATATGCTTGATTATATTGACTAATAGTTTGAAAAGCATTTTTATATTCACCATAAGCATCAAATAGAAAAATACTGGCATTTTGTTCAACAAAATTATTATTTCCAAATATATTTTGAATTATTCTGGCAATTCCATGCGTTTTACCTGAACCTGAATTGCCACATATAAAGAAATGTTTAGAAAAAAATTCATTAATTGAGGGATAAACCGTATATCCTTTATAAATAGCACTTTTTCCTAGTTCAAAACTACTATCATTTTGAAAACCTATTAATTCTTTTAATTCAGCTTCATTAATAATTCTTATTTTACTTGTTAATAAGGGCTTTCTTATGACACCATTTACATAATGATTATCAATAAATTCACCTAAAAAATTAATTTTAATTGTTTCAGGGTTAATCTCCCCAATTTCGCCTAGAATTCTTTGATTTGGAGCTTCAAAGATAACATGAATATTCATTAAATCAGTAGTTTCATTAGCACTTAAAGTATTTTCAATATGAGCTGTAGCTTCACTAATATATTTTATTTTTCCAAACATCTTTATCACATATAATCAATCACTTATTTTATTGATTGATTCCCTTTCTATTATCTAAAATTATATCATAGTTTTAAAATTTATTATATTATATTTTAGGAAAATTACATTTTTTTAGATATTTTTATTTGTAAAACATATATTTTATAAAAGGCATTAGGGTTAAAAATAATTAAAAGCCTTAGCAATATTGAAAGGAAATAATTTTTTATGAAAATAAAATTTGGTTTAAAAAAATATGATATTTATGAAGTTAAAAATATTAAAGATAAATTAAGGCGAGATACTAAAAAGATTTTATATTATCCAAATACTAGTTGGATAACGACATTTTTAGGCAAAGATGGTTATGATATTATTGTTACTGATAAGTTTTATCAAGTTATTTCACTATATCGCGATGTGAAAAAAAATAAAATTTTTTGTACTAAAGGAAAAACTCATATTTTTTTATTTCCAAAAAATATGAGTCAAAAGATTGTTATTGGTTCGGTATTAAAAATTATTTATTAGTCTTTCCATTCAAAAATATAGCCATTTATATCTATTTCATCCCCTTTTTGGGCACCTAATCTTTCTAGTTCTTCTTCAATTCCCATTTTTTTAAGTTTTTGGGAAAATCTTTTTACGGCTTGTTCTTCATCAAAACGAGTCATTGAAAATAATTTGGATACTTCTTGGCCTTTGATTAGCCAAACATCATTTTCTTTAGTAATAGTAAATGGTTTATTATTTGTAAATTTGTAAATAACTGGTGTTTCATCGCCACCAACTATTTCTTTTTCTTGCTTTACAGCAAGATTATCTAAGCTTTCTTGAAGATAATTTATGACGTTGGTAAAACCAGTTTTGGTAACTGCTGATACTGCAAATATTTTTTTATTGGGATATTTTTGTTGGAATTTTTGCAAGTTTGCTTTAGCATTTGGCATATCCATTTTATTAGCAAGAATAATTTCTTCTTTTTGAGCTAAAAGCTCACTGTAGAAAATAATTTCTTGGCGAATTGTTTCATAATCTTTAATTGGTTTATTTTCATCTTCAACAGACATATCTAGAACATGAGCTAATATTTTAGTTCTGGTAGCATGCTTTAAAAATGTTATTCCTAAGCCTACTCCTTTGCTAGCTCCTTTTATTAAACCGGGAAGGTCGGCTATTATAAAGCTTTTACGGTCTTTTAGATTGACAACTCCTAAATTGGGAGTCAATGTTGTAAATGGATAATTAGCAATTTTAGGAGAACTGTTAGTTATTACTGAAAGTATTGATGATTTACCAACACTTGGCATGCCAATTAGTCCCACGTCAGCCAAAAGTCGCAGTTCACATTTTATATAACGAGTTTCTCCTGGTTCTCCTAACTCAGAAAAGGCTGGAGCGACGTTATCATGAGTGGCAAAAGCTTTATTACCTTTACCACCTCGGCCACCTTTAGCGATGACTGCTTGTTGTTTATCGGTAATTAAGTCAGCTATTATAGTGTGGGTATCCTCATCGTAAATAGTTGTTCCAATTGGGACTTTAATATATATATCTTCGGCATCTTTTCCTGTTTGATTTTTACCTTTGCCGTTTTCACCTTTCGGAGCTTTTATAATTTTATGATATTTTAAATCTACTAATGTTTTTAGGCCTTTTTCAGCAAGGAAAATAATGCTGGCTCCTTTGCCACCTTTCCCACCATCTGGGCCACCCATTGGTAAATATTTTTCTCGTCTAAAAGAAGTACATCCGTCGCCACCTTTTCCAGCAATTAACTTTAGTTTTACTTCATCAATAAACATTATAAGGCCTCCTTTTTCGCACTATATTATAGCATGAATGATGTTTCATTCCTAGTAGCTAATTCATCTAAGATTCTCATTTTGGCATTAACAAATTCAGTGACACTTTGTTTATCATAGTTAGGAATTAAACATTCTTCTAATTCACCATTATGTTTAATAGCTAGATACCAATCTTCACCTGCAATAATTTTCTCATAATCTCTCGGGTCAAAAAATTCCATTGTTTTATCTATATTTTCAGTATTTATATTTTGCATTTTTTTAATTGCTCTTAATTTTGAGATTTGTTGAGGACTGGGATTTTCAGTTATTTTTTCTCTAGTATTTTTATATTCATATTCAGGTTTGCGGTCAAAGAAAATATATCCTCTTTCTTCTTTTTTAGCAATTATCATCACTTTTTCTGATAAATCAGCATGTGGAAAATCTGTTTTAAAATGGTCATTTTTGATTGTATAAAAAGGTTGAGGTATTTTTTGATTATTATGATAAAATGGTTGTTCAGCCATTAAAACAAAATCTAAATTATCATTTACTTTTGTGCCTTTTTCGATAAATTTTTCACCTATGTATTGAATTAAACTTTGGTCAAATTCCGTTTTTAGGGTATTTTGAATTGTCATCCGTAATGGTCCCATTAAAAGAAAATTACCGCGTCTAAAAACAAGTAAGCGACCATAGAATTTATTTTCTTTATCATATATCATGACTACATCAGCATCTTTTTCTGTTAATACTTTTACAAATGTTGGTTCACCATATTTAAATAAATCAATACAACTATTTTCACAATTTCGCCCGATTAATAGTCTTTTGGGGTCTTGATATGTTCCACATTCAAAATGAAAACCTGCAAATTCCCCTTTGATATTTGGAATATAAGAGCTTCTTTTTTCTAACATTTTCATATATATTTCAGCATATTTAGTCGCACGTAATTTTATTTTTTCCCAAACTTCTTTTCCCAAAAGTGAATATTCGATTTCATTATCAGGAGCATAACCTAAAGATAACGTGATTAAGTCTTCTAAGTGATATTCGAGCCATTCGGCATCACTAATGTATGTTTTTTCTTTTCTTTCCTTCTTTTTTTCTAAAATAACTTCTTTAATTGTAGGATAATGCTCTAAAATTTTAATATAATGGTCGATTGTTAATTCTTTAAAATATTCAATAAAGGGCATTAAAAAGGCAATTTCTTCATATAAATGAGCATTTAATAAAATTTTGCGTTTTAAATATTCTGGCATAAGTTTAATAAGATTTTCAGCATAATACATACTGTCACGATTTTGAACGATGACAAAATTATTATAGTCAAAGCCTAATGAATGTCTTCTTTTATCTAATAATTTATTAACTTCTATTTTATTTAAACGAATTTCATTAAGATAATCTAACCAAATATTACGGTATTCATTTACAATTATTTTGGCACTTTTTAGGGGACAATCTAATAGTTTTTGAATATCTTCTACTTCTAATCTTCCTTGGGCAAAACGCATTTCTAAATATTCAAATTGTTCATCAGTAAAATTTATTTTTTTCTTTTTTAATTCTTTAGAATTTTTAAGTTGATCTCTTAATTTTTGAGCTTTAGCAATAATTTCTTTTTCTGTTGTATTTAATTTTTTGTATTCTCTTTTTTGAAAATATTCTTCAATTACTTTTAAACGATAGCTTTTAGTTATTAAATTAACTTTTTTATTGGTAATTGGTAAGGCATTACAAATATTATATTTCATTTCATTTCTCATAAATTTAATAAAACCATCGCTCATGGCATTTAATAATTTAGTATATAAATTAGCAATTAAATCTTTAGGAAAGTTGCCAGTATAACTATATTTGTGATACATATACATAATATCTTTTTCTAATTCTTCATAAGTTAAATTAATTTCGAAATCTTGATTTAAAACATATAATAATTCATTAATTATTTTAGGAAGATAGCTTTCATCTTTAGTCTCAAAAACTCTATCATAACTTTTGTGTAAAAATTCATCTAATTCATCTATAGTTAAAAATGTTTTTTTATATTCTTTTAAACGAATATAAGCAATTGCTTCCATTAAATGATTTAAGTGATTAAAATATTCTTCTTGGACATTCATATCATTTTCATCAATAGGATGATATAAAATATCCATTAATCGTTTATTATAGTCTAGTGTATTCATAATATCACCTATAATACATTATATCATAAAAAAAATAATTAATTTATTAATTACTTTTTTATGTCAACCAATAATGTCAACTAATTTTCAGGTAATTGACGATAGTAAGTTCCAGTTTCTTCAGCAATATAACATTGGAGTTTTTGCAAATCTTCTTCAGTTAAACAGCCATCATATAAAGTATCATTATCATACCATGAAAAGTCAGCATCTTTTATTTTTATATACCAATATTTGTGATGGTGATGTGTGATGAGCTTGATATCATAATCGGTAAAGTTTAAATATGTTATCACTACATTAGTTTGTTTACTAAATTCATCTTTTAATTTTTGATTGGCTATTTGAAATGCTTTATATTTAGAAATTGGGCTAGAATTAGTAATATTTTCAATATTTCTATTTGCTCTTTTAAATTCCATTAGATATTGTTCCTCTCTTTAATTTTATAATTTATTAGGTTGAATTTCGCCATCTTTATTATCAGCTTCTTTATTATCATTTATCCAATAACTATGTTTTTCTGTATATGTATCATCTAGATAAACTGGAATTAGATAATCATGATGATTTTTATCTTCATAAATGGCAGTTTGATATTTTTTATATGTAATATCAAATTTTAAATCGTATTCTTTATATGTATTAGGAAATAATATATAAAATTCTTGTTTAGTATTTAATTGTTCAATTCTTTTTTGGTCTTTATCAACAATAACTAGTGGTATTTCTTCTTCATCTTTGGTTTGTAAGCTAATATTTATTTTGGCATTCTCACCATAGATAAATTCATAATTATAAGGACCAATTACATAATATTTATCATCTTTACTCCATCTAGCTTCTTTACTATTATAATTAAATATTGGTTTTACTAAGGTATCAGTAGTATTTAAATTAGCACTTCCAGATACAAAATTATTAGCTCTAGTGATAATTTTCTCATTTGTTTCATTTACTTCCTTAGCTAATTCTTCAACTGTTTTAGTTGTCTCATGAATGTTTGCTTCTTTTGTTCTACTTGCTATATTCCAAATAGCTAATTGAGTAGCTTTATGAATTTCTTCTTTAGTTAAATCTTCTTTAATATAAGGATATGAATATCTTAAAATGATATATAAATTATCAGATGCATATGTTTTAAATTTTAAAGTATCTCCTTTTTTTAATGAAACAGGTTCAAAAGACATAGAATAAATATCTTCATAGTTTTGTTGAACTTTATAGATAGTATTATAATCTTTTTGCCATTCATTTAGCATTTTTTGAGCGTATGTAACAGTTAAGGTATCTTCTTTCATTAAGTAATAATTATGTTGATATTCAGTTAATTTTTGGGATATATCTTTAGTAAAATAACGAATATATAAAATTCCAGAAGTGATAAGTATTGCTACTATACAGCTATTTATTATGAACTTTTTCATTTGGTATTCTCCTTTATTTCTTCTTCTAAATCTATATATATTACCGAATCTTCAGTGGTATATTCCATTTTGTAAGCAGTGTTATCAGTTGAATCGCTTTTTTTAACGGTGTATGTTGGTCCTTTTTGCAAATTTATTATACCCGCTAAACCTTTTGGGTTGGTAGTTAAAGTTTTAATTTTTTTATCATCTTGATATATATCTAATTTTTTATTATATAAAGGAACTTTATATTCATTGACATATTTAATAATAAAGGCTATTTTATTACTTTGGGTGTATGCAGTAATATTTTGCCGACGATTTTCATTATTTAGAGTAAATTTATAGACATTACTATGGCGAACAATATTTTCAGGAGCTTCATCTTCATATAGCCGATAGTTGCCATCTGGTAAGCCTACAAGACAAGTTTTGCCTTTATTATTGGTAGTTAACGTATAAGTTTTTTTGGTTTTTTCATTTTCTAATTTCCAAATACTTCCTTCTAATGTTTCTAAAAATTCATCATTTCGCTCGATAGAGACAACATTAAGTGATGTCCCAGCTACTTGACAATGATAGTCAGTATCTTGAAAGCTATAAATAAAGTTTTCATAAACTTGTTTTTGATAGAAAAACTGATATATTTGATAGCATAAATAACCTGTTAAGGCTAAAATACAAATGATAATTATAATTTTACAATATTTCCTACTTTCTTTTTGACCATTTTTCATAAACCCTTCACCACTTCATTTCTGAAAGTATCTTATCATAATTTTTTTTATAAAGTCAATTTTCTTTGCATATAAAAAAAGAAAACTTTTTAGTTTTTTCTTTTCATTTTACTTTTCATTTCATCAAAAGCCTCATTGGCACTATCCATAGCATTATCAACCATATTCTCTACTTTTTGCTTTGTTTTTTGGTTAGACAGCATATATGTTGCTATTGCCATGCCACTTGCCATACCAAGGCTCATTGATAGAATAGTATTTTTCATTCTTTCACCTCTAGCTATATTATGAACTAATTTTATTAAATTTATTCCATAACTTTTGTTTTAAATCAGTTTTTCTTTGAGCTGAATAATCATTTTTAATAGCTAACAGAAATGATTCTTTTTCACCAACAATAACTAAACTTTTTTTAGCTCGAGATACTCCTGTATATATTAATTTGTTATAAAGCATTTTATAATAATTTTTACATATTGGTAATATAACATGAGGAAATTCACTGCCTTGACTTTTATGAATAGTAATAGCATAAGCATGTTTAATACTTGCTAAATCTTCTTTTTGATATTCTACTTTATTGCCATCAAAATCAATAATAATACTAGTTCTTTTTTTATTAAGGGGGTTTTCAATAATCGCTTTTATATGTCCTATGTCACCATTATAGACATTACAATCAGGGTTGTTTACTAGTTGTAAGACTTTATCTTCTTCGCGATATACAACATCAAAATAAGTAATTTCTTTTTTCTTTTTACTGGGCGGGTTAAATAAATTTTGAATTGTTTGATTTAGATTATCAATGCCATTTTCCCCTTTATACATAGGAGCTAATATTTGAATGTCGTCCATTGATATGCCCTTCTTAATACTTTTTTCGCATATTTGACGAATTATTTCTTTGATTTGGCTATTTTCACATTCTAAGAAATTGTAGTCATCTTTTTTCTTTTGATATTCTTCACTTAAGTTTTTTTCTTTAATTTCTTGCGCTAAAAATGGAATATAAGAATTTTGACTTTGGCGATAAATAGTTTTTAATTCAGAAAAAGTAAATAAATTAGATTCGACAAGGTCATTTAAAACTAGACCTGCTCCAACACTTGGCAATTGAAAGGTATCACCAACTAAAACTAATTGAATATTTTCTTCTATTCCACATAATAAAGAATAAAATAACATTGTATCAACCATGCTAAATTCATCTACTATTATTAATTTGTGATGATTTTTATTCCAATCATTTATTTGAAAATCATTGGTTTGTTTATTCCATTTTAAGTATCGATGGATGGTACTGGCTTTAAGACCTGTTGATGATGCTAGTTTTTTTGCTGCTCTTCCTGTTGGGGCGAGTAAAGCGATGGTACTAAAAGTTTCTAAGGGTGATAATTGAAAATTGTCTATATATAATCTAGTAATGGCATTGACAATTGTTGTTTTGCCGGTACCTGGCCCTCCAGAAATAATACAAATACGATTAGTTAAAGCATTAGAAATAGCAGATTTTTGTTCCTCATTATATGTAACATCTAAAGCTTGTTCGAGATTATGAATTTTACTATCAAGATTATTAATATTTTTAAGGGGTTTTTGATTAATTAAGTGAAGACGTTTAGCAATTTCTTGTTCCATACTGTAATTGTTTTCTAGAAAATATTTATCATCAGTTTGAATAATTTGATTAGTACTTTTTAATTCATTTAGCATTTGATTAATTAAAACATCTTCTAAATATAGTCGAAAATGGTGTTTTAAATATTCATCTATTTCTTCTTTAAAATAATAAATGTCACCATTTTTTTCACTTAATGTCTCCATTGTTTTAATAATACATGCTTTGATTCTAACTTCATCATATTCTTCATGATATTCTTTAAATATTTTATCTATTTTTTCAAAATTTACAAAGTCTTTAAACATATATAAATTTTCTTTTATATATATCATAGTTTTATCTTTAAATTTATTAACTATTTTAGTTGCTTCATTAATACTAAAACCTATTTTTTTCAGTTCAATTAAAGTATCATCAATTAGTGAATATTCCATAATTGAATTATAAATTTTATTTGCTCTTATAGTTGTCATATCAGGTACGAGAAAAAGATTATTTTTTTCTTCTTTAATTTTTTCAATAGCATTTTCACCTAGTGTTTCAACTATTTTAAGGGCAGTTTTTTCCCCACAACCTTTGATTAAATTAGAAGCCAAAAATTCAATTATAGCATCTTTGCCTTCTGGTTTGATTTTTTCATAAGAATTAAAAGCATATTGATAGCCATACCTTTCATTTTTTATAAAATTACCATATAGTTGGTAATTTTCATCTTCATTAGGATTTAAAAGTATTCCAGTAATAGTTATCGTTTTATTTATTTTTTCTTTTAATTCTGGGTCAGTAGTATCCTTGATTTTAAAGGTACCCACAAAAAAACCAGTGTCTGAATAATAAATAGTTGTTCTGATATTTCCTTTAATGTAGTTCATGTTAACCATACGTCCTTTTCGTTTTATTATACTATTTATATTTTAAATTGTAAAATGCCTTACTTACGCATCATTTTAGTTAAGTATTCATGACGCATATAATCACTAGTTATATGTGTATATATTTGAGTTGTACTTAATTTTTCATGGCCAAGAAGTTCTTGAACTGTTCTTATGTCTGCGCCATTTTCTAAAAGATGAGTGGCAAACGTATGCCGTAAGGTATGCGGTGATAAATGATGTTCTAAAGCTATTTCAGTTACTCTTTTATTAACAATTTGTTCAATACTTTGCCGTTTCATTTGTTTTCCTTGTTCATTTATTAATAAATAAGGACATGGTTCTTGCCGCAGAAAAGATGGACGAACTTCTAAATATTCCACTAAGGCTGTATAAGCATACTCGCCAAAATAAGTTTGGCGCATTTTCTTTCCTTTACCAGTTATTAAAATAGTTTTATTTTGTAAATCAATATCATTTAATTTTATATTGCATAATTCACTAACTCTTATGCCCGTGGCGTATAATAATTCAAAAATCAATTTAGTTTTATATTGTTTAGGGGTTTTTAATTCTTTAAATGTTAATAAATCTTGAATTTCTTGATAGTTTAAAAAATTAGGTAATTTTCGTATTTTTTTAGGATTTTGAATTAAAAGAAAAAGATTGGTAGTAATTTTATTTTGCTTGGCCAAATAATTATAAAAACTCCGTAATGAACTTAAAATTCTTGAGATTGTACTATTGCTTTTTTGGTCACTATCAAGTTTTTTTAAAAAATTCCAAATGTCTTTTTTTTGTAAAGTGTAAGGGTTTATGTTGGCTTCTTGGCAAAATAATAAAAACATCTTTAAATCACGTTGATAATTTTCAATGGTTAAATCACTATAATTTCGGACAATTTTTAATTCATTTAAATAGTTTGTAATATCTTTTTCCACATTTACCACTCTCTAATGTAGATTGTATCAAAAAAAATTGTAAATTTACAGAATTTTTTTAAAATATGCGATATAATGAATATGGATGGTGAGTGTATGATTTTAGCAGTACAAATCCTTATTACAAAATTTGTAACATTTTTATGCAAAATTTTTCATAAAAATGGCAGTGTTATACCTGGAGCTTGTGCTTATTTATTAAATTCTAATGTATTAGAAAAAGTTAAGTATCCTAAATATGTTATAGGCGTGACGGGGTCTGCGGGGAAAGGCACGACAACAAATATTATTTATCATATTTTAAAATCGGCTGGATATGATGTAATTTACAATTGTGAAGGAAGTAATATTATTAATGGAATTGTTACTTTGATTTTAAATAATTGTGATATAAAAGGAAATTTTAAACATGATGTTTTATTATTAGAGTTGGACGAAAAACATATGCATTTAGCTTTTAAAAAAAATAAACTTTCACATTTAGTTATTACAAATATTACAAGAGATCAACCAGCCAGAAATGGTTCACCTGATTTAATTTATGATGAGATTATGCAAACTTTGGATGGGACTACTACTTTAATAATTAATGGCGATGACCCAGGCTTGGCTAAAATTAAATTAAATTATCCTGGAAATGTGGTTACTTATGGTTTAGATAAAACTGATAATTCTTATACTAAAATTACAGTTAATGCTGTTGATAATGCTTATTGTCCGGCTTGTCATCATAAATTACAATATACTTTCTATCATTATGGACATATTGGTTCTTATCATTGTCCTAATTGTTCCTTTTCAGCAAGACCAGTAGATTATTTAGCTACCGATATTCAATTAGATAATTTAAAAATGAAAATAAATGAACAAGAAATATTTTTAAATAAAAATATTTTGTATACTGCTTATGCAACAGTGGCAGCTTATAGTTTATGTAAAACAATTGGGGTTGCTGATAAATTAATTATTCAAGCTTTAAATGTTCAGAAAAATCAAAGTAAACGAGCCCATGATTATATGCTTTTAGATAGAAAAGTAACAATGTTAGAAAGCAAAAATGAAAATGCCTTAAGTTATTTTCAATCTTTGCAATATATTAAAAATCAAAAAGGGAAAAAATGTGTTTTACTTGGTTTTGAAAATGTTTCACGACGTTATGAATTTAATGATTTATCTTGGTTATATGATATTGATTTTTCTTTACTGAATGATGATGATATTACAAATATTGTGTTGGTCGGGCGTTTTAAGTATGATGTTGCCAATCGTTTAGTTTATGCTAATGTTGATTCAGATAAATTTATTTTTGTTGCAAATCTTAATGATATTGTGCAAACTTTAAAAGAACAAACAGTTGGCGATATATATACGATGGTTTGTTTTGACTGAACTGAAATTATTGTTAACGAATTACACAAGGAGGCTAAAGATTATGAAAACTTTTAAAATAGCTCATTTGTATTATGATTTATTGAACTTATATGGCGAGAATGGCAATATTTTAGCTTTAAAACATCATTTAGAGAAACATAATCTTAAAGTTACTGTAGATTATCTTAGTATTGAAGATACAATTGATTTTGCTAAATATGATTTTTTTTATATGGGAAGTGGCAATGATGAAGCTATTTCTTTATGTATGAATCATCTTTTAAAATATCAAAGTGATATTACCAATGCTATAGCAAATCATAAATTTTTTTTGATTACAGGCAATGCCCTTGTTTTATTTGGCAAAACTTATAAAAATTTGCCAGCTTTAAATATTTTTGATTATTTAAGTGAAGAAATTGATTTTCGAATTGTCGGAGAACAATTTTATAAAATGCCTTTGTTAAATCAGCCAATTATTGGTTTTACTAATCGTAATTGCATATTAAGGTTGGTAAAAGAAAATTATTTATTTGAAGTAAAAAAAGGAACAGGTTATGTTCCCAAAGCAATTGTGGAAGGTATATGGAAGAATAATTTTTATGGGACTTTTCTTTTAGGCCCTCTACTTATTCGAAATCCCCATTTCACCGAATATCTTGTTGAACAGATTATGAATATGTTAGGTTTAAAATATTCTTATTATCATGATTATTGGGGCGAAAAAGCATATGAGAATAGTAAAAAATAGTTTTTAACAAGTGTTGTGATGTTAAGACTGATAATTATGTAGGAAAGCCTACATTTTTATTTGGCATTTTTAATATTCTCAAGTATTTTTTATATTTAGAAAAATACTTTGCACTAGTGTAAACATCTTGATTTCTTATTTCATTTGGTATGAACAAGATTAAACTTATAAAATATTATTTTAAAATGATTTATTTTATTTCTTCTAACATTTTTTCTTTTAGTTTATCTATATCAGTGAAAAAGACTTTAATTCCTCTATTATGAAGTTTTATTAAATTTTTAAAATTTTTAAGTATTATTGTTTTTAATTTTTCAGGGACTCTAGCTGGCTTGCCATTTATTGTATGTACATGGTCTATGTATTTTTCTAAAGTTGGAAATGCATTTTGTAATAAAATAACTGAATTTTCATCAAAAATTTTTTCAATTAATATTGTATTACAAAAACCATATTTTTCTTTCTTCTTATTAACTATTTTTTGATATTTATTAACTTTAGAACTAATTGGAATAAACCATAAAATATCTTTATCTTTAATTGTAAAATAAGTAGGTCTCTTTTTTCCTCTTTCATGATTTTGCATTAAATTTTCATCATTAACGACATCAAAATATTTATCTTTGATGTGATATAAATAACCTGTTTTTATTTCCATTGTCATCAACTCCATAAAAAGTATACCATAAAGCAAAAGAAAACTCCATCTTACGATGAAGTTATTCTGCATTTTCGACCGGGATTATTTATTACTCGCTAGCCACCCGGAAGCGAGAAACATTGTCGACCGGGATTATTTATTACTCGCTAGCCACCCGGAAGCGAGAAACATTTTCACTCTTTTTCAAGTGCAATATAAATATACTATATTTTTATGAAAATGTCAAATAGTATAAATTTCGTCAACTCTAAACCCTGGGGAAATACTCCACAATATATATTATGCTACTTATATTTAAAATAATACAAAAAAGGCTTATGTAAAGTACCTGTCAATTATAAAACTAAAAATATATTGTGTAATATTAATATGTTATGACAATTTTTATATTTCGATAAAACATTATTTGTTCCTATGGAAGTTTTTTGATATATAATTATTTTTTTTATTTATAGTAGCTTGTACTATAGTTAAGTTTGAAATACAAATTACAAATGATACTTAAACATTAATTTTCTTTGAAAACTTACATTATCAATTAACAAAAATACCTAATCTCTTAAAAGAAATTAGGTAGATTGACTTAAGGCTTCGTAAGTTTCTTAAATACTA
>CANRJL010000008.1 GCA_947630935.1 uncultured Bacilli bacterium
GCTCCCATTAATTGAACTTTGGCATCTTGCGGAAATTCTTCGCCATTCATAGCATCTTTGTAAACGCTTTTAAAACGTTTAACTAATTCTTTTAAATCTTCCACATCAAGTTCTGTATCATAAGTAACACCCTTTGCTTCTTTAACTTCGTCAATAATTTTTTCGAAGTATGATTTAGGTACTTCCATAACGACATCAGAATACATTTGAATAAAACGACGATAAGAATCATAAGCAAATCGTGGGTTATTAGTTTTTTTAGCAAAACCTTCTACAGCTTCATCATTTAAACCTAAGTTTAAGATTGTATCCATCATTCCAGGCATACTTGCTCTTGCTCCAGAACGAACAGATACTAGTAAAGGGTTATTATTATCCCCAAATTTTTTGCCTTGAATTTCTTCTAATTTACTTAAAGCTTCAAAAATTTGATCTTCAATTTCTTTACTAATTTGTTGGTTATTATTGTAATAATCAGTACAAGCTTCAGTTGATATAGTAAATCCTTGGGGAATTGGTAAGCCCAAATTTGTCATTTCAGCTAAATTTGCTCCTTTGCCACCAAGTATATTTCGCATATCTTTATTGCCTTCTTTAAAGGCGTATACAAATTTCATAATAATTATATTTCTCCTCTCTCGTATCCATAATTATAAAAAGAAAACATTTTTATTTCAAGAAAAAAAAGACGATTAGGCATTTGCTTGACTTATTTTTAGAAGCCTCTGCCCCCGCCTCCGCCTCCACCGAAGCCACTGCCACTTGAAAAACCGCCACCTAAACCGTTTCCACTAGGACTTTTGCTATCTCTTAAGGCTGTTGTATTAGCGCTTGATATAGAATTATTTACTATAATAGTTAAATGATTAGCTATATGATAGTCGGGAAAATATATATACGAATTATTATAATATGCTGGATATTCACTTATTTTAGTATTCATTGATTTTTCAACTTCTTTAGCAAGACCAAAAATAGTAGCATATACTAAATATTTTTCCCATAATACTATTTCAGGTAATTCCTTTTCACTAAAATTACCAAAATCTTTTAAAAACTTTTTAAAGGCTAGCCATCTTACATAATGTTCATTGCCTTTTTTTGTTCTCTTTTTAATCATTAATGAATATATCATATAGATTAAACTTATTGGAAAAACAAGATAACCAAGTAAATAATTAATATGGTAATAAAATACTAAAAAGCTTATTAAAACGGCTATTAAAAGAAGAAAAATACCACCAACAATCGGAATACCATTTTTTTCATAGAATTCTTGTCGTTCGCCATCTTTGCGAACACAGTTTAACCAATTTGAATATTTACTTTGAAAAGTCATATAAGTTGATGATGATGAAGCATAATTATTTAAATCTTTTGTAGTAAATGTATTTTGTTTGCCAACATTTTCAAATAGAAAATCTAATAAAACATCTTCCGTATCATTCACACCATCTCGATTTACTAAAGTAAAACGATAATTTTTAGTTTTACTATTGTCTTTAATTTCTTCAACTTTAATATTCTTTTTGTAGATTAAATTCATAATAGAAGCTGCCATAGCATTAGGTGTAATAGAGCCTTTCATTAAATAATCAATGACTTCAACATTATAATCTTCTATAAATTCACGATTATATTGATTTTTAAATGTACTTTTATATTCTTTATCATATTTTAGATATACATAAATCCACCAAGCAAGTAAGATTAAAAGAAAAGTAATAGATACTATTTTGACAATTTGATAAATTTTTTGGGCAAATCGAATTTCTTCTTCTCTTTTTTGGGCTCTTTTTATTTCAGTTTCTAATATTTTAGGAAGAGCTTGTTCTTGGGTACTATTTAAATAAGTGGAATCTCTTATTAATGATTTATCAAAAGTTATTCTTAAATCAACAGGATTGTTTTTAGCTAAAGATTTCATTGTTGCCAAAACAGTTTTATTATCTGTTTTATTAATTATTCCAGCAATGTCGCCATGAGCCCAATATCTAAATAAGTCACTGTTATCTTCATTTGGTAAATGAACTTTAATTTGCAAATTATTAATTTTATCATCAAAACCATCCCCAATAAATGTCCAATATAATTCGGCTATATCTTGATGGAGAACTACTGCACTTTTAATTTTGTATGATAATAAGTAGGCAATTGGTTTGCCAGTTGATTCATAATACATTTTATAACTTTTACCATTGGAAATACTATTTTCAATGTAATTGGTGTTTTTGGCTTCACTTTCATAATAAACTTTAGTTAAAGGAATAAATATTTCTTCAAATGTATTGTAAGATATTTCATTTTCAACTTCTTTAGCATAAATTTTCATTTCAGTAATTCCTTTAGCATTATAGATATCGTTATTACTAAAACTGTTAGAATTAGAATTTAAATTAGTATTTTGATATAAAATATCTCTTATATAACCATGAAATTCCCCATCTAAAACTATTAATTCTTTTACTTGCAAATCACCATTTTCAACGATTGTCGCATCAATTAAATAATCAATAATATCATAATTTACATATGCTTTTACACTTCCTGAAAAAAGAATAAAAGATAATATTAACCATATTGTTTTTTTCATGTAATTCTCCTTTTTTATAAAAATTAAGCTTACAATTGTAAGCTTAAAATTCAACTTTAACATTTTCTCTTTCAGTATTACTAGCTTCAAAAAATACTTCTTTAACGAAATGAAACATTTTAGCTATGATATTGCTTGGAAACATATCTACTTTATTATTATATGTTAAAACTGTATCATTATAAAACTGTCTTGCTACAGCAATTTTATTTTCAGTCTCTTGCAATTCATTTTGTAATTCTAAAAAATTAGTATTTGCTTTTAAATCCGGATAATTTTCAACTAAAGCAAATAACTTAGAAATTGCTTGAGTTAATTCCTGGTTGGCTTCCATTTTTTCGTTTGGAGTATTAGCGCTTGTATAAGTATTTCTAATTTTAACAATATCTTCTAGAGTTTCTTGCTCATGCTTAGCATAACCTTTTACAGTACTTACTAAATTAGGAATAAGGTCAAATCTTCTTTTTAATTGAACGTCTATTTGACTCCACTGGTCTTTAACCCGATTTCTAAATTTAACAAGACCATTATAAGTTCCTATGACATATAAAATTAGTAATACTAAAATAACTAAAATTATAATAATCCACGTTGGCATACATTCATTCCTTTCTTATTTATTATTTTAACATTATAATTTCTGTTTAGCAATTTACAACAGTTTTACAATTCCTTATAAATAGATGTAAATAAATCTTCGTTGCTATCATTATTTTCTTCTTTAGTTGTTTTAGGCAAATCTTCTAAAGTTGCTAAACCAAAATAATCTAAAAATTCATGGGTAGTTTTATATAAATTTGGACGGCCTGGCATACTACTTTTTCCCGATTCTTTAATTAAACCTTTAGCTAATAATTTTCGAATTATATAATCAGAAGCAACACCTCGATAAGCATCAATTTCCGCACGAGTTATTGGTTCATTATAAGCAATAATAGCTAAAACTTCTAAGGCTGATTGTGATAAAGTGTTAGTTTCAGGAGTTAAAATTAATTTCTTATAATATGCTTTATGTTCCTCTTTGGTAGTTAGTTTAAAAGCATTTCCTAAAAATCGAATACGTAAGCCTCGTTCTTTTTTTTCATAATTTTCTTTTAATTTCAAAAGTAAATCTTTAGCTTCTTCTTTAGTTATTTCTAAAATTTGACTAATTTGTTCTAAAGTAATTCCTTCGTCTCCTACAATAAATAATAAACCTTCTAAAACACCAACTAAATTCACTTTAAACCCTCCAAATCCAAATATTTTCAAAAAGTTTTTGTTGAGTAATTTTTATTGTCCGCTCTTTACTCATTTCTAAAATAGCTAAAAATGTTGCAATAATTACATCTTTTTCATTTTGGTCAAAAAGTTCCATAAATTCACATTTTTCTTTTTTTTCTAATACTTGCCGTATCCATATTTTTCTTGATAAAACACTTATTTCCTTTTTCGTAATTTTGGTTTGTTTTGGTTCTTTATAAGAAAGACGCATCATTACTTCAGCAAATGCTTTAGCTAAATCAACTTTTGTTAAACCTTGTTCATTAAATAATTCATAATTGTCTTGATAATTTTTTAAATTTTCAGGTAATTTTGTATAAATTTGGCGTCTTTTTTCAGCTAATTCTTGAAAATTTTTAGTCATTTCTTTATATTGCTCATATTCTATAATTTTATTTTTTAATTCTTCTTCACTAGCAATATTAAATTCATCATCTTCATTTTCTTCTTCAACTTTACCAATTAATTTTTTACTTTTAAGATGAATTAAGGTTGATGCCATAATTAAAAAATCGGAAGAAATATCAATATTTAAAGAATTTAAAGAATGAATATAAGTTAAATATTTATCTATTATTTCACTCATTTTTATTTCATAAATATCAAGTTTGGTTTCTTTTACTAAATGCAGTAAAAGGTCCATAGGTCCTTCAAAATTTTCGATGTTTATTTGAAACTCCATATTATACACTCCTTTTTTATTATACCGCTAAAAAAAGGTTTTGCAAAATAAAAAAGAAATGGGATATTTTCTTTTTATTTACATTGATATCCTGATGCACTTAATTCAAAATTAATACTTTTAGCAGGGGTATTTAGTTCATAAAAAGCTTTATTATTTAAAATACGTTGATGTTCAGATATTTTTACGTTATTAAGATTTATTGATGCTGAGAAAGAAAAACCAGTTGTCTCAGGATTAATATCAGCTTCAATTCCGGGAATAGTTTGATAACTATTGGCTAGGGCTGAATATGTATTTATAGTTTCTTCACTATTATCATTAATTCTAATTGTATCATTAATTGTTGTAAGTAAATATCCTTTGTCTTCATCTTTAAAAGTATATATTATTGTTTCATTGCTCTTGGTACATGTTAAAAATGGCTGACCACTACTATCAAGATTTTTTAAATCAATAGCAGGATAATCATTGGCGTTCTTATTGGCAATTACAAGATATGTAGGAGTATTTTCAGCACTTAAATTATTGGTGATAATAAAATTATGAACAGTTGAATTATCTAAAATTAATTCTTCTTTATCTATTAAAAATCGTTGCATAAGCATTTTATTTTGACTATAGACTTCAATAAATATTGGGTTATTTACTAAATAATTTATCGCACCACTTTCATTAGTTATTGTGACATCTAGTATATTATTATTATAATTAACTACAAAGCGATAATTATCTATCAATGTATTAATCTTATTTGCTAATTCTAAATATTGTTCTTCAGCCGGTTCTTCCTCTTTTATATCTTCATTAGTTGAGGTTTGAGGCGTATTACTAGGAGTTACACTTTTTTCTTTAAAAGAATCTAGCCAATTCATGAAATATGGTAATGCAAATATTATAACTATTAAACTAAAAAATAAAATTAAGACAAATTTTAAATTATTTTCATTTTCATCAATCGTACCAATTGTTGTTGGTGTTAATTCCTGCTGATTTATTTTAACATTTTCATATATATTTTTTTGCTTTTTTGCTTTTTTAGCCATCTTTTTCACACCCTTTTATTATTCATATTGTATCAAATTATTATAAAAAAAAAAAGACTAATTTGAAAGCCACTATTAAGAGTTTCTTAATTAATCTTTTGGTTTAAATATTAAAGCGAATAAAAAAGCAAAAACAGTAGCAGAGACAATTGCAGAACTACATTTTGTTAATAGACCACTAGTTAAGCCTAATATGCCCATTTCATGAAAGCCTTCATAAGCTCCTTGGTATAATAAATTACCAAAGTTTGAAATCATCATTGTTGCGCCTGCACCAGACCATTCTATTAATTTAGGATAGATGCCTAAAAAGGCCAAAAAAGCACCTAAAATAGTAAAAATACTAGTAATATGACCAGGTGTTAACTTAGTGTTATCTAAAAGTATTTGACCCAATAAACAAATAGTACCTCCAATTAAAAAGGCATTTAAAAAAATCATTATTCAACCTCCAAACTAACTGCATGAGCAATAGCTGGAATACTTAATTTTTGATTTACATAAACAGCATTATGTAATGACCCTGTTCCAACTATTAAAATTTTGTGATATTTTTCTTGTTTTAATATTTTATTAAATAGAAATAATGGTAAGGTTACAGGCCCACTTGCTCCAGCATACATTTTTTGACTTTTAAGATAAATTTCACTTCCCGCGTCACGATGATTTTTTAGAATAATGCGATATGCTTGTTTTAAATATTCTTTTAAGATTTTTGTTCCAACAGTTCCTAAATCACCAGTTAATATTAAATCATAGTAATCAATTGTTCTATTTAAATCTTTTAAATGGTCAGTAATTACTTTAGCACTTGCAGGAGCCATTACTGCTCCCATATTAGTAGAGTCTTTGATGCCCATATCAACAACTGTACCAATTGTATAGCTTTCAATTCTTGTTTTACTTTTTTCTTTGGTTAAAAGAGCTGATACAGCACCGGTAGCTGTTAAAGTTGTAGTTAATGGTTTTGGCGCGCCGTATTCAATAGGAAACCGAAATTGCTTTTCAGCGTGCAAATTATGCGAACTTGTAACACAAAGACTATAGCCTTTTCTTTTAGCTTCTAAAAATTCCGAAGCAATAATTAGACTTTCTGGAAAACTAGCACATGCAGAATAGACCCCTAAAAAAGGTATTTGATAAAAGCTTGCAGTATAATTAGATACACTGATTTGATTTGATAAATCACCAGCAACTAATAATTCAATATCTTGTTCAGTTAAATGATTTTGATGAAGAATATTATCAATAACAACTTTTTGCATTTTTATTTCAGCTTGTTCAAAAGTTTTTTCATGATAATAGTAATCATTCATTACAATATCAAAATTAGATATAGCCCCTTTAGCTTCAATAGGACCAGCTAAACTAAAACTATCTTTTAAATAAATATTATTTAACTTTTTACTAGCCATAAATAATCACTCCTAAAATAGCAAAGAAAAAACCACTGATAATACCATATAATAAAACACTTCCGGCTAATTTAAAAAAAGTTGCCCCTAACCCAGTTACTAAACCATCTTTTTTGGCATCTAAAGCCGAGGATGTAATTGAATGGGCAAAGCCTGTTGTGGGAATTAAAAGACCACAGCCCCATTTAGTTACATAATTATCAAAAAAACCTAAAGCTGTTAAAAAAGAACTAATAAAAATGGTTATTATACAAAGCCAGATATAACAATCATTAATTGTCATTCCAAAAGATTGTTCTAAAATACTAATAATAATTTGCCCAGTAAAAGCTAATAAACCACCACCAATAAATGCTTTAAAAGCTTTATTAGTTTTATTTTCTTTTGGTGTATTTTCTTTTACTAATTTTTGATATTTATCTTTATCCATATTTTACCTCCATTTGTAGTATGAAATATTTTTAAAAAAGTTATGCAAGAAAAAAACAAAGTCTTTTTTAACTTTGTTTAGAAAATATATTTATTTTGAATAACCTAAGCAATGCAAAGCATATATTAAATCATTATATAATTCATCTTTTAAAAAATAATTATCTTGATTATTATTTATTTGTTGCCATATTTCATATAAATGTTTGTAATCTTTTCTTTTTCTTTCCTGTTCTTCTTTAGAACCATCATTTAATTTTCGATATAAATCATTCATTGACTTTTTGATAAATATATCAAGATTTTGATAATCTTTTTGACCAATTTGCACTATCTCAAAGATATTAGTAGTTTGTGATAATTTATTAGCTATTTTTTTTGCTTTAAAAAAATTTAGATTAGCATCTACGTCGCCTTTATAACTTCCATAATCTTCTAATTGCCATTTTGTTAATTGCATTTTTTCAAACATTTTTCATCCCTTTTTCTTCTTTTATTATAAATCTAATTATGATTTTTGACAATTACTGTCCCAATTAAAAAACCATTTTGATAAGCAGTTATTTTAACATTTACTAATGTATTACGTTTAATTTCGTTAAATATTTTAACTTTAAGATAATTATCAGTTAGACCAATTGAAGTATTATTACTTTTTTCGATTAATACTTCTACTGCTTGGCCAATAAATTTTTGATAGTATTCATTTTCTAAAGTATTAGAAAGTGCGATTAATTTTTGACACCATTCTTTTTTAGTTTGTTCATCTACTTGATTAGGCATACTAGCTGATAATGTTTTATCTCTTTTAGAATAGGGAAAAACATGGACTTTGGCAAAAGCTAGTTTTTTAACTGTTTCTAAAGTTTTATTAAATAATTTAGCAGTTTCATATGGATGACCAATAATAATATCTGTTGTAATAGCTATATTTGGTCTTATTTTTCGAATTGCCTTAATTTTATCTTGATAATATTGTAAATCATATTTGCGGTGCATTATTTTTAAGATTTCATCTGAACCAGCTTGTAAAGGAATATGTAAATGATTGCATATTTTAGGGTTTTCCTGTAATTCTTTTAAAAATTTAGTGTTTAATTCGGTTATTTCAATTGAAGAAAGACGAATTCTTTTTAGATTTGGTTCTTTACTTATTTCATGAATTAAATCAGTTAAGTCATGGTTATCTTTATCTAAATAGGCTCCAGTATGAATACCTGTTAAAACAATTTCTTGATGACCATTACTTACTAAAGTATGGACTTCCTTTAAAACAATATTAAAATCTTTACTGCGAATGCTTCCTCGAACATAAGGAATTACACAGTAACTACAAAAGTTATCACAACCATCTTCTATTTTTACATATGCCCTAGTGTGTGTAGTGAATTTAGCTATTTGCATATCTTCAAAGGCAAGTTTTCTATCTGAATTTATATAAGTGTAATTTTGCTTTTGGCAAAGATAATTTTCTATAAGACTAGTTATTTCGCTTTTCTTTTGATTGCCTATTAAAATATCTATTCCTAAATTTTGATATTCTGTTGGTTTATTTTGGGCAGAACAGCCACATACAACTAAAATTGCCTGGGGAAATTTATTTTTAAAATGACGAATCATTTTTCGCGATTTACTATCAGCCACATTTGTAACACTGCAAGTATTTATAATTATAATTTGAGGATTTGTTTCATCATAAAAATAACCAGCTTTTAATAACTTTTCTTTCATCATTTCACTTTCATAAGTATTTACTTTACAACCAAGTGTATATATTAAAAATGACATAATATCACCCCATTAAAAAAAGTTACAAATATTGTAACATATGTTTGTTAATTTAACAATCGCTTCAATTCTTTTAAAGTTTGTAAAAAAGCTTCCTCTCTTTCATAATGAAAAATTGTCGCTTGATTATATTCTTCGTCTTTATCTTCCTTTATCATATCAGTCAAATTAATTTTTTTAGTTGGAATGCAATCATCAACTAATTGTTCTTTTTCAAAAGTCACATTCTTTTTATTAGAATTTAAAAGTTCATCATAACTAATAATTGCTTTTTGCTCTTGTTCTTCTTCATAGCTTGTCATATCAATTAATGGTTTCGGTTTTTCATCAATATGTGTAGCAATATGCTGTAAATCTAATTCATTTGTTTCTTCTGGTTTTTCCAAAAAATCACTTCCTATATTTTTTCTTTTTTCTATATCATTGTTATCAGTTTTTAGTATATATATTAAACCTACTGTTAAGATAATTAATATTAATACTGAAAAATATAAGATATAATCGATTAAAGATAATCCCTTAATTACAGTTATCAAGTCATTGATTATATTCATTATCGCACCTCTTTTTTAGTTTATCAAAGAATTAAAAAAGTAGAAAGCTTATCCAATCTACTTTTTCTTTTTTTTACTTTTATTTTACATTAGAAAGACTGTATATGGGTCATCTATGGTCCCTTTGCCTAAAACATTTAATTTTTTTATTAAATTAATTACTGGTTTAATGCCCCGCGAAAGATTTTCAGTTTGATTTTTAATTAATGTTCCTTCTTGATTGACTGTTATATATGAGTAATTTTGATTTTCTTTTTTATTTAAAGTCATTGTCCACCATTCTTTGGGGCTATTTAAATAAAATTCATTATTAGCCGTGTCACTAGCTCCAGCAATCATCGCATCATCAGCTGTAAGTAAACCTATTTTAGCTGTATTAGTAGTTCCTGGACAATTAGGAACTGGACTATATAAGGTAAATATTCGTTGTTCTGGTAAATAATAAATAGTTCCATTTTCTTCTAATTCAGCATTATCATCTGTACAGTATTTAGCATTGGCAATATAATCATCATATTCTTTAAGATTTAAATCATACCAATTCTTTAAATAATTATAAATTCCTGATTCTAAAAAATTAGTTGTTTCAGCATTATTTTGTTCATTAAAAGGTTGATTTTCCTCTAAAACATCATTAAGTATAAGCGTGACTGTACCATCAGCATTGGCTTTGACTATTCGCCAC
Source organism: uncultured Bacilli bacterium (assembly GCA_947630935.1). Lineage (GTDB taxonomy): Bacteria > Bacillota_I > Bacilli_A > RF39 > UBA660 > Ventrenecus. The sequence continues at coordinate 10,456 of CANRJL010000008.1, forward strand.
ATATAACCAGCAAAACTCAAATAATTATTGTCGACTTTACCCCGAAAATAATAAACATTACCAGTGTCAGTTGTCTGTTCAACAAAATAATTATTAGTAGTTTCTGGTTCTTGATAATTAATAGTTTTAGCATTTGTAATTTGATTAGTATTTAATAAAATACTTTTTAAACTTTTATCAACAATAATTGTATCGATTAATAACTCTGTTTTTAAAGTTTTTTTAGAAGGGTTTAAAAAGACTATAGAATATCTTTTAGTTTCACCTGAATTAATTTTTTCTTGATTTTTAATGGTTGTTTTAGTAAGAGATACTTGTTCTTCTTCATTTATCTTATATACTACATTATCATCAAATTCTTCATTATTTAATCTAATATAATAATAAGCTTCACTATCGCTAAGATTAGTCACTGAAAAATCAAGTTGATATGATTCAGCTGTAGTATTTACTTTAGAACCATTTAAATAATTAATTGATAGGCCAGATTTAACTTTGACCATGGCCATTGTTTGTTCTTCTTTATTTTTATATTTTATATAATCAGCCCCTATAAAAATACATATAGTAAGCATAACTAAAATCATAACTAAGGATATTTTATATTTTATCTTCACGCTTCACCACCCTCTATATTATATAGTATAAAGAAAATGGTAATTAATGTCAATTTTCTAGACAATATTTTTTATTTATTTGGCATAATTTATTCTTTTTCTTTACGTGATATTAAATAATTATGTAAAGATATGGCAACATCTTTAGGCAATATTAATGCTAATTGGTCAACTGTAGCTTGTTCCATTTTTTTGACACTACCAAACTGTTTAATTAATTCTTTTTTCCGTTTGGCTCCAATACCTGGAATATTATCTAAGACACTGGCTATTGCTCCTTTACTTCTAATTGTTCGATGATAAGATATTGTATAGCGGTGAACTTCATCTTGCATTTTAGTTAAATAATGAAATAAATTACTATTTTTAGCAATAGGAATAATTTGCATAGTATCACCATCTATAAAGTCATTAGTCCGATGTTTATCATTTTTTTTAAGGCCACAAACTTTTATATTTAAATTTAATTCTTTTAAAATTTCTTGACATGCATGAATTTGGCCTACTCCACCATCAACAATAATTAAATTAGGTAATTCGCTTTTTTCCACTAAAGCTCTTTGGTATCGCCGATAAATTACTTCACGCATCATATTATAATCATCATTTTTATCAAAACTAATTTTATATTTGCGATATTCATTCTTGGCAGGCATACCATTTTTAAAAACAACCATACAACTAACTGACCAATCACCAAATAAATTAGAATTATCAAATAAATCTATCCGGTCTAAGACTGTTAAATTTAATTTTTCTTTTAATTCATTATTAGCTTGTTCCGTAATATTTTCTTTATGTAAAATTAATTCTAATTCATTTTCTAAATTTATTTGGGCATTTAATGAAGCCATTTTAATTAATTGCTTTTTTTGACCTTTATAAGGACTTTGCAATTTATTTTCAAAATAAGCATTTAAAATAGTTGTCTTAATTTCTTCCGGCAATAAAATTTCTTTAGGAATTTCATGTCGTTCATAAAAAGCTGTTAAATATGCTTCCATATCATTAACAAAATCACTTATAATTGGAAAAATATCAGTATGACCACCAACAATCTTACCATTTCTTAAAAATAAAATTTGGACAGAAATATAACCATTATTAAAATAATAACCAATAACATCACGATTAGTTAAATCTTTTAAAGTTATTTTTTGTTTATCTAAAACAATATTTATATAATCTAATTCTTTTTTTAATTCCATAGCTAATTCGTAGTTTAAAGCTTCACTATAAATATTCATTTTTTCAATTATTTTATCTTTTAGTATTTTATCATTACCATTTAAAAACTCTAAAATATCATGCTCCATTTTAGCAATTTCTTCTTTTGTTTCTTTTTTTTCACAATAACCTAAACATTCATTAATATGATAATATAGACATACTTTTTTAGGGTTGTTATCGCATTTCTTCAAAGGATAAAGCCGATTAAGTAAATTTACTATTTTACGAGCAGCATAAGCATTAGGATATGGGCCAAACAACTTTTTCTTATCTTTTTTCTTAATATTTAAATATCGAGATACTTTTAATTTAGGATATGGTTTAGCAATATATTCAATATAAGGATAACTTTTATCATCTTTTAATAAAATATTATATTTAGGGTTATATTGTTTGATTAAATTAATTTCTAGTAAAAATGCTTCTAATTCACTATTCGTAACTATGTAGGAAAAATCAGCTATTTCACTAACCATAATAGCAGTTTTTCCAGTATGAAGACGATTAAAATAAGAACTAACTCGTTTATGAAGGTCTTTAGCTTTGCCAACATAAATAATAATGCCATCTTTATTTTTCATTTGATAGCTTCCTGGTAGATGTGGAACTATTTGTAATTTATCTTTGAACATTTTAAACACCTTCTTTTCTTAATTTTAGCACATTTTTCCTTTGTTAAAAAGATAATATACGTTATAATATTATTATGGTGAATTTATGAAATTATTAAATAGTGCAATATTAGAAATTCAAAAATCAAAATTTATTGCTTATTTTTATGAACTAGAAGATGTGACTGAAGTAAAAATTATTTTAGAATTATTAACAAAAGAACATAAAAAAGCAAAACATATACCATATGCATATATATTTGGTAATACAGCTGGCAAAAGCGATAATAAAGAACCAATTAATACTGCTGGACTGCCTTTATATAATCTTTTACTTCGAAATAATTTAACCAAACATGGTCTTTTTGTTGTTCGTTATTTTGGAGGAACTAAACTAGGGGCTAATAGATTAGCAAGAGCCTATTTAACAGTTGCTAAGAAAAGCATTTTGGAAAGTTAACTTTTTCTTGTAAATTTAGGAATTCTTTGATAGAATTAAATACGTTAAGAAGAAAGGAGATATCTATGGCTAATATTAAAAGTTCTAAAAAAGCTATTAAAACAATTGCTAAAAGAACTGAAAATAATCACGAATTAAAAGCACGTGTACGTAACTGCATAAAAAACTGTGATAAAGCAATTTTATCTGGAGATAAGGAAAATGCTCAAAAACTCCTTGCTGATGTACAAAAATATATTGATAAAGCTTTCAGTAAAGGTTTAATAAAAAGAAATACTGCTGATAGAGAAAAATCAAGATTAACAAAAAAAGTTAAAGAAATGAAATAATTCGTTTCTTTTTATTTTTTTATTGTTAGTTTAGTTTCTTTTTGTTACAATTTATTTAAGAGGAATGGTTATAGTGAAAATAATTAATAAATTAATAGTACCTGTTTGTTGTTTAGTTGTTATTTTAATTGTCTTTTTAAAAATGGACTTAATAGTTGACTTTTTAATGCCATTTATTGAACAAGATGCTCAAAATATTAATTTACCACTAAGTCCTTATAAAAAGAATACAGACTATTTATTTGTCCAAAATGTTGATAATTATTTAGCACTTAGTAAACATGATATTCAAAATATATTTTTTAGTATTGTAAATAATGGTTGGAAAAGTTTTAATTTTTACTGCGCTAAAGAATATAATGATTGTCTAAAAGATATTGAAGAAATTAGTCAAAATCAAGAATTACTAACTCATATTAACAATTTTGTTCATCCATATCATGGTTTTAGTAATTTAGAAACTATTATTAACGAATCTGGTCTTATTACAGTTAATGTTACTTATTTCTATAATGAAGACCATATTTTAGCTATAAATGACCGAATAAACGAAATATATAATGAAATTATAAATGATTCAATGGATACCAGAACAAAAATTAAAACAATTCATGACTATATAATTTCACATACTAAATATGATGCTTCAAATCAAGATAATAATTTAACAAACTATCAATCTTATTTAGCTTATGGCGTATTATTTGAAGGTTATGCTACATGTAATGGTTATACCGATACAATGGCTCTTTTCTTAGAAAAAATGCAAATACCAAACTTTAAAATTGCAACTACTCCCCCAACTAAAGATGTTGAAGGTCATGTTTGGAATGCTGTCTACTTAGATAATCAATGGTATCATTTAGATTTAACTTGGGATGACCCAGTAAGCAGTGATGATAAAGATTACTTATTAGATACATACTGTTTAAAAACTACTTCAGAAATAAATGAAATTGATAATAAAGGTGACAAACCTATTCATGACCATGACTTTAAAAAGAATATTTATTTAGAATTTAATGAAAAAACATCCTACTAAATCTTAGAGGATGATTTTTTTATACTTTTATAAACTCAAGGTATACGGTGAACCAGTAGTGCCACTTCCACCAGTTATTTTGACAGAAGAATTTAGGTAGGCTGTTGGCCAGACCCCGTACGCCTCGTAGACGTTGCGGTAGCCGTTGACATACCCGTCAGAAACGACATGGAACGCAAAGTTCGAGTTCGAAGAATACGGCGATAAAGTCCAATTATATCTACTACTTGGTTTTAGCCAATCATTATTTGCACAATCTGTTTTATAGTTACTTCCATCCCAACTATATAATTCTTTGGCAAAACAACTTGCTCTTCCTGTTGATCCTCCATGTGTCGCATATCCATAATCACTTGGATACATTAAGCCTATCCCTTTATGATTTGTTGTATCATTTTCCTTTGTCCATTCCGCTGGATATGTGCTATATGTACTTGTCCCTCTCTCTTTTTCATAAAAATTTCCTACTGTTACATCATCATAACTACTACTTCCTCCAATGTTCCATCTAACTTCACTATCTATCATATTCTTTGCTGTATCATCTAACCCTTTTGGATAAGTAGCACTACTTCCACTAAAATCACACGTACTTTGACTTGCTGCACTTCCATTACTTGCAGTATAACATACTCCACTTAAACTGTTATAATATATTCCATTTAACATTTCTTTTAATTTACTTGTTGTCCAATTATTGGTATATGATGAATTTCTATCCCAAGCATAGTTGCCAAAATCTTTTTGTCCACTTATGCCATCTGTTCTAATTATTTTTACTCTTTGTTCTACGCCATTATTTGTTTGAACATTGACTAAACCGATTATTCGCCATAATTCATTATTAAATTGCACATAATTATCTGGGTTTACTCCGGCATATCGATATTCTGTTTTATTCCATTCATTACCTAATTCACTTAAATTATTATGTTCAACTGCATATAAACCATCTGTTCCTTCTTCAGCTAATGGTATTGTACTATTTAAATGAATTGCATCATCAAAATATAGCGTACATCTCGTTTTGGCTTTGGTTAAATTTATTATTTTAGGTGCCCAAGCATTGCTATCCCATTCAACTGTTGCATCGTTATCACATACAGCATTAGCAAATTTTAAATTATCGGTATTCCCTCTTTGGGGCATTTCTTCTAACCATTTGTTTCCATTATAAAACGCAAAGTACACATCACTTTTACCATAGTAATTTACTTTACCATTCACAAACTCAAAACTTTTATTTACTTGATATAGTGAAAATGTTCTA
>CANRJL010000009.1 GCA_947630935.1 uncultured Bacilli bacterium
TATTAAATATTTTAGCTTTGGCATTTCCTCACCTTTTTTCTTTTTTTATTTTATCATTTTACTAAAAAAAAAGAAAGTCTTGTTAAATTAATTATTAAAAATCGATTATTCGACTTCCTGTTATTTTATCAATTTGACTTGCTAACCATATAATATCAGATTCTAAAAAACGGGTACAGCTATGGGATGCTGGCTCATGTTTTCCATTTCCCCAAGTATGCCATGGGCTGGAGCGGTGATTATCATATATTCCTCTTTTCCAGATTACTGGAATATTAGAACCTTGGTAATCAATCTCGCCTACTTTATTTAAGTTAAAATGAACACCTACTCCATAACACTTATTATTTGGTCCTCCATCAGCTGTTAATTTACAGTCTCCTTTTAAAACTAAGCCGACGGCATCACCTGAATTCGTTACAAATGATCTTTCTACTTTCCAATTACCTTTGGAACCTTTAAACATATATGTATTTTGAGCGCCTTGGCTTTGCCAGAATAAATAATTTGTAGCACTGTCAAAGCCCATTTGATTGACAAATTTCTCTGCTACTTCATTTGAATAAACATCGCTTATATAATATTTGACGGCTTTTGTTTCATAAGGGTCTATTTTATAGTATCTACTGCCTATTTTTATCATGTCTCCTATAAAATAATTTTTATTTCTAACTGGTCCTGTTCCATTTAATAAGACATTTTTTATTTCATCTTTCTTTAAGGTTATTTGTTCTCCTGTTTCAGCATCTGTGCCAATTATATCTTTGGTTAAATCAACACGAACATAAATGGTATGAATAACTTTAACATTGCATTCAGCCTTTTTGGTTTTGTCATATTTAGATGTTACAGTTATTTTAGCATCTCCCATAAAATGAGCTTCTACTAAACCTTTTTCGTTGACACTGGCAATCGGTGATTTACTAGATGTAAAGATAAAATCACTTGGGTCTAAGACTTGTCCTTTTTTATTTTTGATAACTAAATTATATTGATTAACTGTCTGCGTAAAGTGACCTAAAACAATGTCATCATTTTCTAAAACAAAATCTTCGACTTTTTTAGTTGGAGTATCTTCTTCTTTAGAATTATCCTTAGAATTGTTCTCGGTTGCTGAGTTATTTTCTGTATTACCTTTTGAACTATTATCTTCTTCTTTGTTATCTGTTTTATCTTTTGAATTGTTATTGCTTGATGGTTTGTTATTTTCTGGTTGACTTATTTCTGGTGGGTTGTTAGTTTGAGCGTTTCCTTTAGGAACTGTAACATCTCCTTGACCATTTAATTCAAGCACAGAATCTACGCGATTAACTATATCAAAAGATGTTTGGTCTGAAGTTATTTTGTAAGTATTACTTTTAGTGGTTACTTCAACACTTGCTTTGGGTGGTGATTCATAAATATCATAAAAATCAATTTGATATGTATTTAAATTGGCATTCTCAGCAAATCTTCTTAAAAAATTTTCTACATATTTTTCACGATTGATGCGTAATTCACCACTTTCACGATAGTAGCCATAATCAATGGAATCTATCATGGCTGATTCTGAAACTTCTTTTACTAAATAATAATTTTGGGGTGCTTGTAGTAGAAACATTGGAAACTAACATCATTATTACTATAATAAATACTCCTAATGCAATTAACCAATAACCCCAATAACTTTCTTTCATAGTACACCTTCTAACTTTTTATGTATTATAGTTGTTTATATAATTATTTGCAACTTTTTCTATATTTTTTGGAAATAATTTTTATTTTTTAAAAATAGATGAAAACCAAATACACCAATAAGAATTAAAAGAGCTAAAGGAATTTCTACTCCTGTTTGAGGGTTATCTACTAAGCCACAGCTTTTTAAATACTCTTCTTTGGCAACACTTTTGCCATTTTTATCGTAATACTTGCCATCTTTTTCTTGGCATTTTGAAATTGTAATATTGCAGGAATTTTCATAAGCTTCTTGGCTTACTTCATTGCCATTTTTATCATAATATTTACCATCTTTTTCACTACATTTTTCATTAACATCACTAGTAATTCCTAGTTGTTTATTAGTACCTTTAGCAATAATAAAATTAATATAATATTTATCATCAATTGTTTTATCTTCAATTGTTGCCGTAGCAAACACTGGTTCAAATTTATTAAGTTCTTTATCAATATAATTATTTTTATATCCGTATTCTAATTGAGTTTTTAAATAATTTTGACGAGCTTCTTTACTTGGAGTAGTATCTTCAATAATATGTTCTTCAATTTTAATATTTGTTTTTAAATTATTGTCAATTCTTTTTTTAGCTTGTTCTAAATAACTATTTTTATCTTCCTTAGTATCACTTGGAATATAAACAACTTCATATGAATAAAGTTTTAAAATTTTATCATTTACATCATTAATATGTTCCTTTGGCTCTAAAACTTTGTATAGCACATTATCATACATTATTGTAATATTACTACAAGCAGCTTCAACAGTTGGGCTTAAATAATCTGTATCTTCATAATAACATCCTTTATAAGCAATTGTTTTATTATAAGTAATATGTTTTTCTTTATTATTTTCTAAATTAGGGATATATACATTTTGATAATTCTTAACCTTATAATTAATATAATCTAAATCAGTAAGAATAGTTTTATTTACTTTATTTAAGTATTCACTAACTTTTTGGTCATATTCCTTATTAAACTCAGCCCATTTCAAATTTAATTCTTTGGTAACTTCAAAATTTTCCCCTTTATAAGTAAATGTAGCTTTGCTATAGTCTTCATTTATAACATTTTTTTGATTTTCTATTTTTAAACTAAAGGTATTATCATTTATTTTAAAAGGCAGTAAGAGATTTTCAACAAAGTTACTATATTCTTTTGAATTATCTTCATAATAAGAAACATAGTCCTTAGGTGATATAGCATTAATGTTATAAATATCATTAGGAAATTTCTCACTTAATAATTTTTCTAATTCTTCTTTTGTTTCAGCTTTAACAATTCCCATAAACATTAAACAAATTAGACTACTAAATAATAATAAAACTCTTTTTTTCATAATTTTCCTCTTTTCATTACTCTACTATCATGTATTAATAATATCATTATTGGACTTTTAAAGTCAATCTAAAATTTGCTTTTCTAATACTTGAAAAGTATAAAAAAAATTAAAATTATTCAATAATTTTATCGGTAATAAAATAGATATTTTTAAGGCTATAGCTACTCTCTTTATGAATTGCATAAAGAAAAATTTCTTTGTTTTTAGTTTGAAAATAATTTTTTAGTTGTTCAGTATAAACACTTTCTAAAAGGCAGATAAAATCATAATGTTCATAGTTATTCTCACTATTTAAGACATAGTTTAAACAACCTAATTTATATGAATGATTAAAGCTAGCTAATTTTTTGATTACTTGGTTATGAAAGCTCATAACATATATTTTTTTGGAAGAATATTTTTCTAATAAGTTATGTAGTTTTTGACAATCTATATTATTTTCTTTGATTTCTAAAAGAAAAATTTTATCGCTATTTAATTTTAATAATTCGGTTAAAGTTGGTAATTCTGACATTTTCGAGTATGGTGTATTAGCTATTCTTTTTAAATGATATAAAGGACTATGATGAATGACAAATATAGCATCTTTACTAGTTCTTATATCGCATTCTAAACCACCATATTGATTATTTTTAAGAGCATTTTTAAAAGCGCACATAGTATTTTCGGCACAATTAGATTTTAAACCACGATGGGCAATTAACATATTCATAATAAAAGTTATGATTTCTTTTTAAAGCCTATGACAATAATTTTAAATAAACATAAAATTATAAAAGCACAACCTCCTAATACATAATATTTTAAATAAGGAATAGTTTGGTCAGTATCATTAGCAACATATTCTTGAAAAACAGGAATTTCGTCAGTATTTTCTAAATTTTTATAAAAGGTATATTCTTCTATTTTTCCTTCTTTATTATAAACTGTATAAATAGCTTTTTCATTATCTTCCTCAATTTTTACTTCATTATTTTTATCCATTAAAGAATAATTAGCTTCAATATTTGTAGCATTAGCAATTAAATATACTGTATAGGTATTTACTTTAGGGTCAAAGGGAATAGATAATTTACCATTTAAAACTTCAAAATGTTTTAAAGAGTCAGCTTGAATAGTTGGGATACCGATAAATAAGAACAAGAAAAAAAAGAATAATTTTTTCATAAGAACCTCCTATATCATTTTTAATAAAATTTCATTCATTACATATAGTTTGTCCTCAGGAATAAAAATATATTCTTTTTTTTGTTTTAATTCTTTATTTTTTAGTAAAGGCGTGATAGGATATGCTTCTTTTAAGTCTATTTGATACTTTTCTTTAAACTCTTTTTGATTAATTCCTTTTATTTTTCTTAAACCTAACATTATTTCATTATCCATTATTTCTTGTTTAGATAAGATTTTTTCTTCTAAGCGATAATTTCCTTTTAAATAAGAAAAGAAACTTTTAGTATTAGTATATCTAACTTTATCAATATAACCACTAGCTGATAAGCCAAAACCATAATATTCTTCATTATTCCAATAGGTTAAATTATGAACTGATTCTTTACCTTTTTTAGCAAAATTACTAACTTCATAATGGTTATAACCATTTCTAATTAAACAATCAACAATAATTTCATACATAAATGCTTCATCATCTGCTAAAAGAGAAGGAATGTTATTTACTTTTAATAAAGTATGGTCTTCAAGTTGAAGACTATAGGCACTGATGTGGTCGGGTTTTAATTTTAAATATAACTTTAAATCTTTTCGTAAATCATCAAATGTCTCATTATAAAAGCCATACATTAAATCTAAATTAATATTGTTAAAGCCTAAACTTCTAGCTAAAGCGATTTTTTCTTTGGCATCTTTAAAGGTATGATTTCGACCCATTAAATTTAATAAATGAGGTTGAAAGCTTTGAATACCAATACTTAGTCTTGTCACATTATAAAATTTTAATAATTTTAAAAGATTAAGGTTAAGGTCTTCTAAATTACATTCAAAAGTAAATTCAATATTTTTCATTTTAGCAAATTTTTTAGTTAGATTTAATAAATACTCTAAGCTTTCTAAAGATAAACAGGAAGGAGTTCCGCCCCCTATATATATTGATTTAATTTCTTCGCCCATATAGTAATTATCAATTTCATCATTTAGTCTTTGTAAATATTGTTTAGCCCATTTTGAATCATAAAATACTTTACAAAAATCACAATAGGAACAGATACTTTTACAAAATGGAATATGAATATAAACACCTTTCATTTTCTCTTTGCACCTTCTTTTTGTTTTTCAGCTTCTAAAATAAAATTTTCATAAGCTTCTTGACCATATTTATTAATTAAACGTTCATTTTCTAAAGAAAAAAAATCTATAATAAAGGGAGAATCAAAAGATATATTTGTGGGAACAGAAGTAAGTAAAAAATCAAGAATATAAGAAGATTCTAGAGAAATATCATTTTCCTTTTTAGCTAAGACATCTGTTAAACCTATATAATAATTTTTAATCATTGCAATATTTTCAGGATATTTTTTCTTTAATTTTTGAATGATAATTAAATATTCTTTTTTCATATATTCGAACCTTCTTCATTATTATAGCAAAAATAAAATAAGAGTTGAAATTTTTTTAATATCGCTTTACAAAATAAAAAGTAGAACTTTTTTTGGTCTACTTTTATTTTCTAATAATCAGCTTTTTTCTTTAAGATAAGACGGGGGTCAGTAATTCCTTGATTAAAGGTATCTACTCTTTCCATACTTTCTTGATATTCAGGAGGAACAAAAGGAAGAATAGCATCTCTTTTATAGCCTAAACTTTGATAAGAAGCGGCATATTTAATACGATATTTTAGAACAATTAATTTTTCATCAGCTGTTAATTTATAGAACGGTTTATTTTCTTGACGTAAATTTTGATATTCTTTATCTAATAACATAGAGTCCATTTTTTCTTTTTGCCGACTAAAATATTTTTCTTCCAAAGCATTATTAAAAGATTTAGAAGCTAATTTTTTAGAAACATTTAAATAATCTTTAGCAAATTTAAGAGCATTTCTTAATTTGGTTTCATTTTCAAAATTGGTTGTAATACAGCAAAGAATGGCATTAGAACAATCTAAATGTTTAGCTAAAGAAAGTAATTGATGATATAGAAATTGTTCATTTTCAAAGCCCATTAACTTTTTAACATCTCTTAAAGATAATTGAAATTCTAAAATAAGATGAAGCCAAAAATTACCATTTTTAATAAGTTGTTCTTTTTTCTTTAAGTCATTTTTAGAAATTGGGGTTTGATAACAGATGTTTTTAGCATTTATAACAATTCGATTTTTAGTGGTTATTTCTTTACGTTCTTTTTTGATTTGTTCTTGTCTTAAATTTAAAAATTTAAGAAGTTCTTCTGCGGTTAAAAAGAAACGAATATTAGGCATTTTTTTAAGATTTAGAAAATTACTTGTTACAGTTGATAAAGCACATTTATATTTTCTTGCTATATCTTCAACAGATAATGACTCATTAAAATCACGAACCATTTGGGCAACTTGTTGATAATGGTAATATTTTTTAACAAAGGAATTTTTGGAATACTTAGCTAAATTATAACCCATATTTTCCAAATTTTGAAATCTTTGCCAAATGGTAGTTTCTCCTAAATCTAATGTTTCTTGATATCTTTTTAAAGAAGCTTCATAACGTTTGGGGTCAAATAAACGGGTATTTTTAACTTTTAATAAATACAGGGTTTTATGTAATACTATTTCATTAACATTTAAAATAACTGCCATTTCTAAAAATAAATAGCCATCATTAATAAATTTAATTATTAGTTCAATAAGTTCTTCTTTGCTAAAAACTTTTTGATTATAATAAGCAATATCATTTTGTAAACGAATATTTTCCATTATTTTATTCACTCTTTCTAAAAATTGCCTGAATATTAAAAAACTGTTTTCTTATTTTAATAGATTCTTTTTTAAAATGCAAGAAAAAATGATTTTACTTTCCTACTTTTTTAGTTATGTAATTTAATAAAATGATTTTATGTATAAAAATAGTACTCAATCTACACTAGATTAAGTACTGAACCAATTAAATTAGGGTAAATACTCAACATGTGAAAGTTAAGTATTTCCCTTTTTTTACGCAAGTTTCCTTGACATATTCATAATAACATAAAAATAATTTTATTGTTCTTCTTTACTTAAAATTGCTAAAAAAGCTTCTTGAGGAACTTCAACGTTGCCAATTTGTTTCATTTTCTTTTTGCCTTCTTTTTGTTTGTCTAATAATTTTCTTTTACGAGTAATGTCACCACCATAACATTTAGCTAAAACGTTTTTTCGCATGGCACTTATAGTTTCACGAGCAATCACTTTGGAACCAACTTGAGCTTGAATTGGCACTTGAAATAATTGCCGAGGAATTGTTTCTTTTAATTTTTTAGTCATTTGCATGCCTCTTTGATATGCAAAATCTTTATGAACTATAACTGATAAGGCATCTATTATATTACCATTTAGTAAAATATTCATTTTTACAAGATTACTTGGTTTATAGCCTAAGAATTCATAGTCAAAAGAAGCATAGCCTTTAGTTGTACTTTTTAATTTATCAAAAAAATCATAAACGATTTCAGATAATGGCAGTTCATAATGAATATTTACTCTGGTTTCATCAAGATATTCCATATTTTTATAAATACCTCTTTTATTTTGACATAATTTCATAATTGCCCCAATGTAGGTATCAGGAACAATAATATTAGTAATTATATAAGGTTCTTCAACTCGTTTTATTTTAACTTGAGGAGGCATTTTATTAGGGTTATCTATTAAAAGCATTTCTTCATTTGTTAAATAGACATGATATATAACACTTGGACTAGTGACAATAACCGGAATTTGAAATTCTCTTTCTAATCTTTCAGTAATAATATCCATATGTAAAAGGCCTAAAAAACCAACTCGAAAACCAAAACCTAAAGCATCACTACTTTCTACTTCGTATGTTAAAGCTGAATCATTTAGTTTTAATTTTTCAAATGCTTCTTTTAATGCTTCAAATTTATTAGATTCTAAAGGAAAAATTCCGGAATAGACCATTGGTTTAATTTTTTGGTAACCTGCTATACTTTCTAAAGCAGGCTTATTTTTTAAAGTTATAGTATCCCCTACTTCAAAAGATGAAATATCTTTGATAGAAGCACAGATGTAACCAACTGTACCACTGGATAGTTTAGATAAAGGCTTATCTTTAGGGGTATGAATACCAAGTTCAGTAACAACAAACGATTTGCCAGTGGCCATTAGCATAATTTCATCTTTTAATTTAACTGCGCCATCAGAAACTTTAATTAAGCCCACAACACCTTTATAAGGGTCAAAATAACTATCAAAAATAAGGGCTTTTAAAGGAGCATTATTATTGATTTTTGGCGCGGGAATACGTGTAATAACGGCTTCTATTAATTCTTTAATACCTTCACCTGTTTTGCCACTGCAAAGTAATATTTCTTCTTCCTTAAAACCTAAAACTTTTTTTAATTCTTCTTTTACTTTGGCAATATTAGCGTTTGGTAAATCTATTTTATTAATAACAGGAATAATTTTTAAATCAGCATTTAAAGCTAAATAAAGATTTGAAAGAGTTTGTGCTTCAATACCTTGAACAGCATCAACTACTAAAATTGCACCATCACATGCAGCTAAAGAACGACTAACTTCATAGGAAAAATCGACATGACCGGGAGTATCAATTAAATTTAGCAAATAAGTTTCATTTTGATAATGATATTTTAAACCAACAGCATTTAATTTAATAGTTATTCCCCGTTCTCGTTCCAAGTCCATGCTATCTAATAACTGGTCTTTCATCTCTCTTTTACTTACGGCTCCGGTAATTTCTAAAATTCGGTCAGCTAAAGTACTTTTACCATGGTCTATATGAGCAATAATGGAAAAATTACGAATATTTTCTTGTTTAAAATCCATATGATTCACCTACATGGTATTATACAAAAAAATATTTTCTAAGTAAATAAAGTCTTAAAAACATCAATCATTTTCGAAATTCCTTCCGTCATAAATTTTTCAACAGTTTTACTAATTTTAACGCCAGCTTTACTAGTGTTATTAGAATAATCTTCATGAATTTCTTCTAGATAATCTTTAATATCAACATTTTTACCGTTTTTGACATCTTCTTCAAATTGGCGCATTCCTTCTTCTGTAACCATTGTTTTTTCATTTAATTTAGCTTCATAATAACCAGTTTGAATAGCTAAAGTTAATGAAATATAGATTATAAATAACAATAATAAAATACGCATAAACCAATTTGGTTTCTTTTTCTTGGTCATTTTAGCCTAACCTCCAATAACCTTTTTAAGACATTCTGCTAATATTTTCATGGTAGCATTTACTTGCGCTATAGAATTATATGATGAACCAACTTCAATTAGGATAGTATTACTATTAAAATCTTGATTGTAAATACCATTATTACCTGCCCCGCCTTTTTCTAAGATACCTCTTGAAATACCAGATACAGTTTGATTTAAAGCTTCACTTATTTTAGTAGCAAATTCCTTATTCTTTTCATAATCTTTATGTTCGGTTCCAATAACAAATAAAACCTTAGCGCCAGTAAAAGAAGCAGTATTTATGGTAGAGTTTTGATAACTAATAGAATCACGATGGATATCGATAAAATACTTTAAAGTAGGATATTTAGCTTGGGCATTTTCTAATAAAAGACGACTTGCTTTATAACTAGCTGTATAGTCCCAATTATGTTCTTCTAAAGTTTTTTTAAGGTCGGTAGTTTCAACCATAGTATTAATTCCTAAATTATTTAATTGTTCTCTTAAAATATAACTAGCTGTCATAACACTAGGAACAATGTCATGTTCCATTAATAAATCAGCATTATATTCTTCAGTTTGATGCGAATTATATAGATATAAAATAGGTTCTTTATTATTAGATGTGGGATTGGGGTCAGGAATATATTTGGTTTTACCAAGGCCAGTATCTTCATCTACAACATTTTCACCAAATGTATTTTTTAAATACCATGAGACAAATGAAGAATCATCAGGAAAATATCTTTCTTTTAAATAATTAAAAAAGAAAGTTGGTGAGATAAAATAGGAAAAAACCGAAAAAAAGCCGGTAATAAAAAAGATAATAAAGATAATAATTTTAAAATGAATATGGCGTTTTTTCTTACTTTTAAATTTAGTCATAATTTTTCACCATAAAAATTATATAAAAAATTAACTAAAAAAAATGTCAGATTAAGATATTATTAATTCATTAATAACTTGACTTACTATTTCACTCATAATTTTAATATCTTCTTCTAAATTCAAACGAGAAAAATAACCGTTTTTCCGATTCCACAAAGTCGGATAACCAATTGTTAAAACAGGAATATTAAAAGTTTTTTGATTAATAAATTTATTATCTTTTAAGGCATCAGCATAAACTATTCCACAATCATTTATTTCTAAAGTTCGATTAACATAATCTAAATTTTCAGTTGCCATACTATCTAATAAAAATATTAAATCAGGTTTTAAATCTTTAACAACCATTGAAATTAATTTAAAAGATGAAATACCGGTTTTATTGGTAGTTTCAGGAGCAAATAAAGCAACTTTAGGAATAGTATAAATATCATTATAGTGATTTGTAGCAATGATTTGATTTAATGTTTTCACGCCAAAAGAATCACCTAAAATTGATGAGTTACCTAAGCCAATAATTAAGATTGTTCCACCTTTATGATATTTTTTTAAAAAAGTTTTTAAGATTTTTTTTAAAATAGTTTCTAAACTTTTCTTTTCTTGATACATAATAATATCATCAAAAGAAAGAGTAAAATAATCGCCTTTATCATGTTTGATTTTTTTAGTATACTCATTTTTGACATAATAATGTTTTAAGACAACATTTTTTTCTTTTTTCTTGGCAATTAAACAATCTTTTTCATACATAATTGCAACATCTAAAAATAAATTCTGTTTCATACTGCTTCACCATTAATAGTATGGTTTTTTTAGTTCAAAATATGCACAAGAAAAAAACGAGTTTTTTTTTAAGTAATCGTTTTGCTTGCTTTCTATAAATTGCCAAAATATGACATTTGAAACCGTGTTTTTTTCAAAGATATTATGACAAAATATGTCGTAGGTGATAAAATGATTAAAGAATACCGAAAAAAAATGGGTTTAACGCAAGAACAATTAGCCGAAATATTAAATTTATCTACTAGACAATTACAAAGAATTGAAAAAAATGAAACTCATACTACTTTAGAAACATTGATTAAAATTAAAACAGTTTTAAATATTCCCGATGAAGAAATGATTAAAATATTAAATAAAGCTAAAAAAGATGTTATTTACTCATGACATCTTTTAATTTAGCTAAAAAATTCTTGCTTTTTAAATAAAGACCACTGTAATTTTGATAGTATTGTTCTAAAAAATTATTTACTTCTTTTTTAGTTGTTTCATTAATTTGGATACTATTTATAGTTTTTATATCAATTAAGTTATACATTCGCAGTAATTTAATAGCTTTTATACTTACAATAGGTTCGTTTTGATAACAATTTTTACAAATTAACCCACCATCAGTAACTGTTACAATATTTTTAGTACTTCCACAATTTTGACAACAGTCTAAGACTAAACCTATTCCTAAAAAATTTAGATATTTTGTTTCTAAAATATTGGCTAAAACCAAAGGGTCTTTCTGATTATTTAATTGATTAACTGTATCTAAGAAAAGATGATAAATTTCTTTATTAGGCGAACTTTTCCAAACTTGATAGGTCAAATCACTATAGTAAGCTAAATAAGATATCGCTAAGATATCTTCATGAATTTTTTTAAAAGGGTTAATAATATCAACGTCTTTTAATATGGATAATTTATCTTCTTTATAATAAATATAAAAATAACCATAGGTATATTTCATAACTGATGCATGAAGTTTATTTTTAATGCTTTTGACACCTTTAGCAAGAAGACCAATAATTCCATATTCTTTGGTAAATAATTGAATAACTAAAGAAGATTCTTTATAATCTGTTGTATTTATTATAAAACCTTCTACTTTAGTTATCACAATTATCACATCTTTCCTTTATACATTAAATAGTATTCAATTTTGCCGGTTTCTTTAAATAGTTTCCAAGCTTCTTTTTTATCCATTTTATTTCCTTCTTTCTAACTATATCATGTTAGAAAAAAGAAAAAATTATTCATTTTATTTGATATTTAATTCATCAAAACCAAATTCTCGTAAATTTTTTTCTTTTTCACGCCAATTTTTAATTGTTTTAACATATAATTCTAAATAAACTTTTTTATCAAGCATTAATTCTATTTCTTTACGCGCTAAAGTGCCAACTTCTTTTAGTCTTTCGCCACCTTTGCCGATAATAATTTTTTTAAGAGAATCACGGTCAACAATTATATCAACAGAAATATTAACTATTTCTTTTTTTTCTTCAAATTTAGTTGTTACACAAGTTAAACTATGAGGAATTTCATCTTCTGTTACCCTAAGTAATTTTTCTCTTACTAATTCACTAGCCATAAAAGAAATTGAATTACTAGTAATAGTATCTTTAGCAAAATAACGAACTGTATCAGTTAAATATTTTTTGATTACTTCTATTAAATGTTTGATATTATCTTTTTTTAAAGCACTTACAGGAACAATCTCAGCAAATGGTAAATAATCTTGATACTCTTTAATCATTAAAAATAATGTTTCTTCACTAATTAAATCTATTTTATTTAAAATTAAAAAGATAGGGATAGAACTTCTTTTTAATGATTCCATAATAAATTTATCGCCACTGCCAATTCCCTTTTTAGCATCGACAACTAGTAAAATAACATCGACTTCTTTGGTTAAAGAATAAGATTCTTTATTTAATATTTTTCCTAATTTTGTTTCTGGCTTATGAATGCCAGGCGAATCTAAAAAAACAATTTGATATTCTGGTTCATTATAAATTCCTTGAATAATATTGCGTGTTGTTTGAGCTTTATTAGAAGTAATTGCAACTTTATAATTTAAAATAGAATTTAAAAGAGTTGATTTACCAACATTTGGTCTTCCGATAATACTTACAAATCCACTTTTCATAAGCCCTCCTATCTAGTAATATTAGCTATTTGCAAAATTTCAGCTTGTTTTTGAAACATTTCTTGCTCTTCTTTATCTCCCAATGTATGGTCATAACCTAATAAATGTAAAAGCCCATGGACTGCTAAAAAAGATAATTCTCTTTTTTCACTATGACCATAAGATTGAGCTTGATAAATCATTTTGGGAATGCAGATATAAATGTCTCCTAATAATTTTATGGGGTCATAGTTTTCTTCATTATCTAGAAAAGCAAAAGAAATAACATCTGTTACCGTATCTTTACCCCGATATTGATAATTTAATTTTTTTATTTGTTCTTCAGAAACAAAAATTATTGAAAAAAAAGCATTGGTTACATGTTCATATTCTAAGGCAATATTTAAAACTTCATCTAAATATTTGTATTCCTTATCATAACCATATTCATTATTAATTATAAATTCATTCATGCAAACCACCCTAAACCAATAATATTTGTAAAGTATATCACAAATAGGATAGCTAAAACAATACAAATTAAATTATAAAATAAGGTACTGCGAAAAAATCTAGGTAAATGTTTAACAATAGCATTTAAAGCAATATAAAGGAAAAAACCACAAATAGAACCAATAACATTTAATAAAATATCATCAATGTCAAAGCTGCGTCCAATATAATGTTGAACTAATTCAACTGTAAAAGAAGTAATTACACTAATAAATAAAATATGACTCACTTTATTTGCTTTAACATAACTGGATACAAAGTAACCAAATGGAAGAAAAATTAAAATATTTCCAATAACATTCATCATAAAAGCATGACTACCTACTTTATATCGTAAAATTTCCGTAAAAGGAATAATATTAATACCACTAGAATTATTTAATTCTGTATCGGTAAGTAATTGGAATAAAAGCATAGCATATACAATAAAAAATAAATTTATAAATTCTTTATAAAAAACAAATTTTTCATGATTAACTTTTAAGTAAGTAAGGCGCATAGCTACTATAACAACGAGAAAAATAGCAATCATCGGCCATATTTCATGTAAAGTACTATTTAATATTTGTTTTTCCATTTAAACCACTTCAATTCTTTTTAATTCTTAAACATATTTTTATTGTACTATTAATTGGGCATTTTTACAAAAGTTTTTTGGCAATTTTTAAAAAACTTGTTGCTCACCAATTTGTTCTAGAAGAACAACAAAGTAGGAAACTATAAAAGTATCATCTTCTTTAGTTTTTGCTAATACTTTTTTAGTAATAATTGTTTCTTTTTCTTCTAAAGTTTCTTTTATTTTGGTTTCTAATAAATTATCAGCTTCTTTATCTAACTGTTCATCTGAATATAAAGATTCTTTTTTGATGATTTCTTTTTGTTTAACCAAAGAAATGGTATTGCCAAAAAAAGTAAAAAGAGGATAGTTTTCTTCTTCATAGTTAGAGATTCGACTTCTAAGTAAAAAATCATTATAGTTATTATTTTTTAGTTTAATATTAAAACGAGTCTTGCCAGTCAAAATATTTTCTTCTTTTTTTAAAGGCATTTTTACTGTCGCCCGATACCAAACTTCAGCATAAACATTTCCTTTAGCGCATATAGTATTTTTAGTTTCTTCATCCTTTTTTAAAGTTCCTGTTATTAAAATATCACCTTTGTTTACAGAATCATTAGTCTTGACATTGGCTTCCCCTTTGGAATAAATAAGTTTTTTTACTATGCCACTTTTAGTAGCTACGATATTGCATTTAGTTGGTTCTTCTTCTTGTGGCATTATTTTTCTTTCTTCAACTCGAATAATATATTTCATACCTTTTACTTCTATTTCTAACCATTCTAATTTAGTAGGATATTTATTTAAAATATTTTCTTTTATTTGAGCTAGTTCGGCAAATGATTTTTGCCAAGTATTTTTCTTTAGGCCTTGCATAGCTAATTCCGAATAAAGTAAATCACGAATTTCTTTATTTGAATGAATTACTTCAACACTTATCATAATGTGAGTTAAAAAAAGAAATATTAAAAAACCTAATAAGCACATTCCAAGATATATTTTATATTTAATTAAAAATGCTTTTATTTTAAAAAGACCAGTCTGCTCTTCTACTTTCACTTGCCAAAAGGCCAATTTTTGAAAAGTTGGATAATCAGGAAGAGCTATTTTAAAATAAAATGAATTATTAGTATGTTTAGTATCATAAACAAAGATTTTATTTTTATAACATTTTAATAAGATTTTTTCTTTGTCTTTTTCTCGTGCCTTTAACCATAGAAAATTCATTTAAAAAAACCTCATTTCATCAATATTTCCTTGAATTAATATCTCATTTTTAGTCAATTTTAAAATTCGGAAATTATGTCCTTTAACTTCTATTTTAAATTTTTCCATAATTAAGGAAATTAAATTTTCATTTAAAGTTACAATATCAATAAATTGATAAATATGAAGATAATTATCCCATAAATTAATAAAATAATTTTGGTCGAACAAAAAATTTTTAATAGATTTGTACATATGCATAGTACCACCTAAAAAAGTATATGAAAAAAAAGAAAAAAAAGTAATTAAGGTTCTTCCGGAAGTTTCCGGAAAGAAGTAGAAAGTAGATAGAAATATCTGCTTTTTACTTTATAGAAATAGAATCA
>CANRJL010000010.1 GCA_947630935.1 uncultured Bacilli bacterium
GTCCAAAAAGTTGTCGTACTTCTTCCTTTAAGACTCCATTGACGAATCTGTTCGGACTTTTCGGACATTTAAATATATTTCATCTTTGGATAGAGATGATTTTTCTATTTCAATAAAAAAAAACATAAGTAATTTTAATATACTTGTCAAAATTCCTAGATGGTTATTTATTTTTCCTAAACAAAATATTATATCTTTATTTTCGAATGATATTATGAATTGACATTATAGAATCTAAAGCTTTTTTTACATATCTTTACTATATCCTGTGAAATTCCAATCGCATTAGCAATATCATAAATTAGTCATTCATTAATGCATTCACTTTGCTTTACAATTTCTAAAAATTTCTGAGTTGCTTCAGTTTTGGAAATTCCATTCTTTTCTCCTAAAATCTCTAAACATCACCTTACAAATAAATAAGAAGAAATATAAAAATATCTAAAAGAACATGATCTATTAGGTAATGCTTCAGAAAAGCCTTCACAAATTGTTTTGTTTTAAAAAAAATTGACTATGAATAATATGTGAAAGTTCATGAATTTTTTGACTCAAACCATAAGCATTATTAAATCTATCCAAATCATAACATCTAACAGGTTTTCTACCACCTTCTCCTTTGTCAAAATGTTTAGGTATTTTTAATAACTTACTATATCCATCATCAGAGACAATATATATATAATATAGGTTTTGCAGTTGCAGGATAATGAATATTTAAACTATTTATTATTTGTAAATTATTTTACATATTTAATAAGGCATTTTAATATAAGTCATTATCATATTTAATTGCTAAATTTTTTGATAGTTTCACTTTAATTTTTTTACTAAAAGTTCTTATTTCTGAATTAAGAATATACTCTCTTAAAACATCTTTTTGATACATAATTTTATCACCTCAAAACATCTAACAACATTATACCACATGTATACTTTAAAATGTAAACTAGTGAAAACTGTTCCTATTTCTTATATTTTTTTAAAGATTGATTCACTATACATAAAATCATTATGAACAAAAATTGTTAAATTTTCAAATTAATGTTAACAAGCACTATCGATGAAAATTTTTATATTCACTTGTTTCACAATCATTAATTTCATTAAAAATCTCAAAATTTAAATTATTTTGTTGTTCTTGCTTCTTTAATTCTTTCTTTTCATTTTGATATCTTTCTTCAAATTTTTCATATAAAAATTTATTATTTGAATAATCAATATTTAAATCATTTTCATCATAAATAAAGTCCGCATCTAATATAACTAAATCTCCTTCTTTAAGTATTGTTTCACCTCGTCTGGTATCTAAACCCAATACTTTTTCTGTTGGGTTTAAACTATTTTTCCAATGTATTATATTCTCTTTCGTTAATCTTCCAACATTTGCACTTTTTATATCAGTCCAAACTAATTTTAAATCACGTAATTTTTTAAATAATTGATATAATTCCTCTTCACTAGCTATTTCACTTGTATCTACCCGCTCCGTAACTTCAACAAAACAACGTTCATTATCAAACTCTAATTCTTTCCGAAGCAATGGACTAATTATATACGGATTGTTTGGAAATGTCTTTACAATTCTATCACCAAGTTTAATAACTTTATTACCAATCAACAATACTCGCGAAAAACCACCACCATTATAAGTAATGTCCGAAAATTTTACCTCTTCATTTTTCATAACATCTAATACAACTAACTTAATTATTTCCTTTAAAGTTGAATTTTTTATTTTCACAAGATGCTCAGTCTCACAAAATATAGAATTTATTGCTTTTTCTTCATTATTATCAATATATTCTTTTACTTGCAAAAGCGCATTAGAATCATTTTTCACAAAATTCATTAAACCATATAAATTTTGAGCATTTTCAATAAATAATGGTAAATTATCATAAATAATCTTCTTATTATTATTCTTATATTCGATTGCCGAATAAGGAATATCACATTTATTTTCAATTAATAAATTTAAATAATTCTTTTGATTTTCTTCATTTAAACTATTTGCCATATCTATATAAAATGCTCTATCTACATCCATGCTAGCTATAGTTTTTAAAATATTATAATCAATAAAATCATTAAATTTATTTTGCTCTTTATTTAAACAAGTCCAGATATTATAAAATATTTGTTCAATTCCTATTTTATATGGATAGTTTCTTAAACCCTCTATAAATTTTTCTCTAAAACCAGGTTGTTCTATTAATAAACTAGCATTGAGCAAAAGAATATTTATATTAGACATAACAATATAAGGAAGAATCTCATCAAAATGCTCTACTATTAATTTAATATTTTTATTTCTAAAAAAAGAACTATTTAATTTTTTAGAAACAAAATCACTTAAATTATTAAATTCATCATTATAATAACTTGCCGATTCATTTGCAATTGATTGTTGTCTCATTTTTTTAGCTTCTTCAAGTAATTTTTTCAATTTTTTCTCGCTCATATTTTATGTCTCCTTCAATTAATTTATAACATATATCTTTTAAATAAACTAATTTTCAAAATTTATATTCAAAATATACACAAAAAATCTACCTTCGATTATCTTTTAACTATATCTGCATCATTTATCATATCAGTATGCCTATAATTATAATTTTTCATATATTCATTTAAAACTTGAACCATTTTGTTGTATCCATCTTCACTCATATTATTGGCAACAAAATTATCATGCGAGTATTTGCCAAGCCTTTCAGCAACATGATTTTCTCCAAAATCCCATATCTGATAATTTGCTTTAAATTCTTCAAAATTTTTACCATTAGATGCTAAAATAAAACTTTTAGCAGCATCAATAAATGAACCGCCATTTTGTAAAATCCAATTTTCAATTCCTACTCCACCTAAACCACCTTGAGGAATTTCCCCACGATTAGGTTTATATGCTTCAGCTTTTTTTAATACTTGTTTTGCAAGTAAGATATTAGCAACAACATATTTATACTTTTCTGGATCATTTCTTTGAATAGTAGCAAGTCTATCTTGTAATGCCATATCAGTAGAATATGATACTTTATCTGTTTTTTCAGTAAAAGTAATATCAATATCTACGCTCATATCAGTACCTATTTGAACATTTTTTAATCTAAAGTCTCCAGTTCCAGTTAATTCAGAAGAATTTTCTCTACCTAAATTTCTTAATATAGTTTGTTTTAGTTCATTTAATCTTGTAGGATTTGATAATATAGTTTTATCTAATCTCATCATGAAATCAAAATCGCCATCTCCAGGTTTATTTGTACCCCGACCTGTCGAACCTGTATCAATCAATTCTACAAATCCCTCTGTTAAATCTCCATCAATATTAGTTTTTAAATGTAATCCTAATTCTTCAAGAGATTTTTTAATAATGCTATTAATTTTTTTTCTTTTTTCTTGAACTTCAAAATTACTTTGTTCTATTTGTTGCGCATAATATTCAGTTTCTTCTGTAATTAGATTTTTGGAGAAAGTATAGTTATCTTCTCCAAAATATGCCAAACCACTCATTTTAGCTCTTAATTCATCATAATCTTTTGGAGTAAATATGATTTTACCTTCTTTATTAGCTACAGGAATATAAAACCCATTTATAGCAATTTCAAGGCCTACTCTTGAATCATAATTATCCATAACAATATAATTTATTTCACTAGAAGCAAATCCTGTTCTAATTCCATAATGACCTTGTCCTAAAACTCCTGTGCAAAACACTTCCATTTTAGACATATCTCTTTTTGCTTCTAATGTTTCACTACTTGTTCTAGTAGTAACAAATCTATCATCATTTTTTAGTACAAACCATATAGGACCATAACTTGAAGCTGCTGTTGCACCCATTTTTTCACTTATTGTTCCATCTAAACTCATTATCATTGAAATATCTGTATCAAGAGGAGTAGCATCACTACTAGCACTTGAACCTAAAAATTCTTTTGAAACACTCCCATTTTGCAAAATATTCCTCAAATAAGTAATGTCACCAATTCCCTTAACAAAATCACCTTGCTTTAATGCCATTTCAAAATTAGAAGCATTTCTATTTCTAATATCAGCATTTTCTATTTTTTGCTTAATATAATTCTTTGCCTGGTCTAATGTTTCAATTCCCATAAAACCACAAAACATTTTTATAACTCTATCAGCTAAATTATAATCTAAAGTTCCTTTTGGTGAAAGTTTCATAGCTAAATGATTAATATCTTGCAAAACATCTTGGGTACTATTAAAACTTTCAAACTCTTTTTTCCCAATCATTGTATTATTATAAAGAGTAGCTAAATGTTTACTAAATGCAATTAATTCATTTTTTAAATTTTCATCAAGCATTTCATATATAACTTCTCCTGACTTTATCCTCTCATATAAATTAGAACCAATTTCGATATTTTTCAAATAAGCATTTACAGACCGATTATTGGAGCCAAAAGAAGCTTTTAGTAAATCTGAAAACACAATAATTTTTTTACTCACAGTAGATGCTTTTTTAAGTACTGGAGAAATACTAGAATTTTCAAATTGAAAACCTTGAAAATCAGGATGTAATATTTCAAAACAAGAATATACTTTTCCCACAGTTGGAATGTTATTTTTAATAAAGATATCTTCAATTTTACTTAAACTTTCTAAAGGATTATTTGACTTCAATATTTGAGTAGCAAGTTCTTTTCTAAATGTAAATATTTCACTTGAATTTGATAATGATAGTCTTGATAAAACTTCTGAAACATATTCTATTTTTTCTACATCAATATTAGTTCCAAATTCCATAACATACTCTTTAAATGCTTTTTGAAGTTCAACATCTTGTATTTTAGAATATGCTGTTATAACTTTCATACGATTATAGTTTCCAGTTTTAAAATTTTCAGAATCATTAAATAAAGAAATAATCCAAGACATATTTTCTGAAAAAGCACATGCTATATTTGTATTTTCAAATATTTTTAATAATTCAGGATTATCATTAAAATCTTTCAATGTAAATTCTCTATTATAAAACTTATCTTTAATTTCTTTTGATACATTTGCACCTAAGAATAAAGTTGGATTATTATTTTTGAAATGACTAGGAATATTCTCATCATATTTCATATTCCCATCAATAATATTCTGTAATATAGTTTTATCAAGTGCATCAAAAAAACCATCTTGCGTAAACTCTGGACTATATAAAAAGTTTTTAAGGTTATTTGCTTTATATACTTGTTCAACATATTTACCATATATAAGCATTACATCTAAAGCATCTGATTCGTCAAAAGTCTGTTTAAGGGCATTAACAAAATTTATTTGATGATATCTAGTTCTATATCCTAAAGGTCCAGAAATACGCAAATCATTAGAAGAGCTTTTAGACGCTATACCAACAACAGGCATATATTTAAATAAGCATTCTAAATCAACGCCATTTAAATAATTTCTATAAGCTGGATTTGATAAAATAAATTCTGAAGTAATAGTTCTACCATAAAAAGCTTCTTGCAATTCTTTTGGTGAATCTGGGCTTAAAAATATTGTAGGATAATTTTTTATTAAGCTTTGTGGTATTATTTTAGGATATACTACTCCCTTATTAATTATAAGTTTTCTAAAACATTCATTTATTTTTCTTTGCATTTCTTCAATACTATCTTCTTTAGAAAATTTAATTTCATATTCAAAATCATAAGCTCTATGCATATCAAAAACAATATCAAGTACATCACAATATTCTTTAATAAAATTGATTACACCATTAAAATCAATTTTTTGACTAATAAAGTTATAAAAATTTTCATTACTACCATCTACTTGAATCATTCTTAATTTAAAGCAAGAACCTAAATCTTTTCCATTCAAATAAGGTACATAATCAGGATGAAAAACAAGTAATTGCGGAGTAATTGATTTTGTATAAAATAATTTTTGTAATTCTTCTGGAGCTTGTTCCGAAATAAATAGTTGAGCATTTCTTTTTCTAAATTCACCAGTCATCTCTCTATAATCAGGAGCTTTATCAACATAATTTGCATCACTTGGCCCATACTTTATCATCCTTTTCATTGCTTCATAAAACTCATCTTTTGTATAAGGCCTATCAATATATTTTCCATTTTCATCATATGGATTTCTAGTATAAATAGTTCTATTTAAATCCTGTTCTTTTCCTCCATAATGTAAATACATATCATTCATTAACTTTAGCATTTGACAATTATTTTTCGTAAAGAAATGTCCACATTCATTATCAAAATCAACAACGTTTTTAAGTCCATAAGTACCAATAAAACTTAATACATTCGAATTATTTAACACATCAAATGGTATCGGCATATCAAATATATAATCTTGTGGCAAATTTTTCAATTCTTCAAAAATTTGATCTATCTCATATTCTCTGCCATTAGCACTTTTTAAATAATCTTTCATTGATGAATATTTAAATAATTCTCTATATTCACTATTAGTTAATTTGAAAGTTTGAGAATTATTTTGCATAATAGTTTTAGCTAAAATACTATCTGTAATCTTTTTTATATATTCTTGCTTTTCAGACGTACTTTTCATCTCATTAATTTCATGAAGAAATTGATAAATATCCGTACTATCAAGTAGCAAATTAGATATATTTCCAAATTCATTCATAAAATCTTTTAACTGCTGATTATTTACATTAAAAGTATTATTTCTATCATTTTGTAAACAATAACTTAAATCTTTATCTTTATATAAATCCCAATTTAAAACTAAATCTGGAAGTGAACTTTCTCCATTATTAAATTCCATTTTGACATTTTTTAACTCATCATCATCTGCAATTACAAACAATCTATCCTGATAAACTTCTTTCATTCTTAAAGAATAATCACTTGGTTTAATTTGATTTTTTACTAATTCATATAAACTAGTATTTAAATCAGTAACGTCTTCATCTATACCCATTAATAATTCTTTAAAATTAATATTATTATAAAATAATCGCTTATTTAACAATTCCCAATCTAATGTTTTAGCTTTAGCAATTCCAAATTTCGAAACTATATTTCTATCTAATTCATTTAAACAAGTTATTGGAATTTTATCATCTAATTCATATTCAACAAACTCCCTAAAAGAAAGAGTACAGTTATAAACTTTAGTTAAAATATCTTTAGGAACTTTCAATCTTTTACCAAATATTTGTCTTTTCTGATATTTATAACTCACTACCATCACCCTATAACACTATTTTACCACAAAATTAAATTAAACTAACTAAAACTAACTTTTTAATTTACAAACAGAAATGACAGATAAAGAAAAAGCAAAAAAATTTAATAATTACTAATTACTTGCATATTTCCAAATTTAATAATAAAATATCTTCGAAGGTGTTTTATATGAACAATATTATTTACAAATTAAGTTCCAGCTTTTTAACTAATAAAGAAAACTTAGCAAGTTTAAATAATGAAATTCCTAATTTATATAATTTTTATTTTGAAGCCAGTCAAAAACTAAATTATGCTATTAATATTAAGAAAGATGAATTTCAAACTATATTTGAATGTCTAAACAATATATTATCTTTAAGAATTACTGAAGATGAATACTACAAAATTAGTAAACATTATTTAAAATTATTATTAGCAGACGCCAAAGATGGTAATATTGTTAATGCCAAATGGTTTATAGAACACATATGGTATTTATGTATAGGTACTTCCGATGAAATAGATACAACCAAATATAAAGATTGTATACCATTCATTCAATCTCAATTATTTAAACAATTTAATATTGCCGAAAAACTAAATGAAAAAATAAAAAGAAAAATTTACACAAGAGTTCTCATAAAATAAAATTGAACATATCTAGTTCATTTTTTTTATTTATTTTTATATTAAAATCTAATCAAAAATAGAAGGACTACCAAACAATAGTCCTTCTCATAATTAATTATTCTAAATAATTCTTAAAATAATTTAATAAATATTTTTTTCAAATTATAATTCAAATTGTGAATTATATAAATCAGCATAAAAACCATTTTTTTGCATTAATTGTTCATGATTACCTTGTTCAATAACATTTCCATCTTTCATAACTAAAATTAAATCAGCATTTTTAATCGTAGATAAACGATGAGCAATAATAAATGATGTTTTACCAACTGTTAACTTATCCATCGCATTTTGCACTAGTTCTTCTGTTCTTGTATCAACATTACTAGTAGCTTCATCTAAAATCAAAAAAGGTGCATCTTCTATCATTCCACGAGCAATAGTTAAAAGTTGTCTTTGACCAGCTGAAACACTATCACTTTCACTTATTTTCGAATTATAACCATGCGGTAAAGTTTTAATAAAGTGGTCTAAGCCAACAATTTTACATACCTCTTCAACTCTTTTATCAGGCACATTTTTTCGATTATAAATAATATTTTCTTTAACCGTGCCATCAAATAGCCAAGTATCTTGTAAAACCATTGTAAATAATTCATGAATATTTTCTCTAGTTAATTCTTTAATAGAAACACCATCTATCTTAATATCGCCATTATTAATATCATAAAATTTCATTAAAAGATTTACCATTGTCGTTTTCCCAGCTCCAGTCGGGCCAACAATAGCAATTTTTTCACCTGCTTTAGCTTTCGCACTAAAATTCTTAATAGTTGGTTTTTTATTCCCATCATAAGTAAAAGTTACATTTGCAAATTCAATATTACCAACAACATCATTTTTATTTAATGTTTTAGTAATATCTTTTTGATTATTCATTTCTTCTTCATCAATAAATTCAAAAACTCGTTCACTAGATGCAGTTGCAGTTTGAAGCGAAGTCATTGCCTGTCCTATTTGCGATAATGGGGAAGTAAACAGCCTTACATAAGTCATAAAAGCTACAATTACCCCAAACGTAATATTATTATTCATTGTCAAAATAGCTCCCACAATACAAACAGCTACATAACCAAAATTACCAATAAAATTCATCATTGGCATCATAAGCCCTGATAAAAACTGACTCTTTCGATTTGCTTCATAAACTTTGTCATTCAAAACATCAAATTTTTCTGAAACCTGTCTTTTTCCATTATATACTTTTACCACATTTAAACCTGAATAAACTTCTTCAATATGAGAATTAATATCCCCCAAATATTGCTGCCTTTGCACAAAATATTTTTGCGATTTTCCCAAAATCTTACTCATAAAAATAAAGCCAAATAAACTAGCACTAATCGCCGTAATAGCCATTATCCAATTAGTTATAAACATCATAATAATTGTCCCTAAAAACAACGTAACTGCACTTACTAAAGTTGCAAAAGATTGATTCATACTTTGCGCAATAGTATCAACATCATTTGTAACCCTTGACAAAGTATTTCCTGTTTGATTTTTATCAAAAAACTTAAGTGGTAATTTATTAATTTTTCCAGAAATTCTACTTCGTAACTGCTGAGCAAAACGATTTGATACTATCGTCATAATAAGTGATTCAATATATGTAAATAACGCTGACAAAATATATAACCCTATCAAAAAAAACGTAACTTTTTTAATACCATCTTTATCAAATTTAGGCTCAACTACTTCCAAAATATGCTTTGGCATTTCATCTAATTTTTGATAAACAATAGTTGCATCAGCATCCTTATCCAAACTACTCATAATATTGAGAAATTCCCATTGCTCATCCGAAGTAATAGTAACATTATCAACTATTAAATCAGGAAATAAAACCTTAGCAATTGCCTGGGGAATAACTAAGCCATTTAAATTTTCACTTTGCCAAGAACAAACAAATTTTAAAAAACTAATTTTATCTTGCTCTGAAATTACAACATCATGATATTTTGTTTCATGAAAAAGCATTTTTAATATACTTTCTGGTAATAAATTTAAATCATTTAACAATTTAGTTTCATCACTTGTCTCTAAAGATTCCATAAATTTTTGAAATTCTTGTTTATCAGCATTTTTAATATCATTAGCTGCCATTATCCCTAAAACATTTTCTTTACTTAAATCTATATCCAAAATTTCTGGTATAACTTTACTCATCTTTTCCTTACTTAAATTTGAATTTACATGATTAGCAATAGTTTCTAAATTTTTAGTATTAATTACCAAACCTTCCGAAATTTTATCAACTAAAGAAGACAATTTATTAGGAGCCATAATAGATAAAATAGACCCAAAAGCAGCCAAAATTAAACCAAATAAAATCAAATACTTAAAAGAATTTAATTCCTGAAATAATCTTTTAATTGCCCCTTTAAAATTTTTAGCTTTTTCATTTCTTAAAGGTCTTCTAGCCATTTTCTAACTCCTCCTTCGATAATTGTGATAAAGCAATCTGCCGATAAATTTGACAATTTTCTAAAAGTTCTTTATGTGTTCCTATCCCTACACATTTGCCTTCATCTAAAACAACAATTTTATCAGCATTCATAATTGTCCCAATTCTCTGAGCCACAATTAAACTAGTTGCATTCTTAGTATATTTTTTTAATTCATGTCTTAAAGTAGAATCAGTTTTATAATCTAAAGCTGAAAAAGAATCATCAAAAATATATATTTCAGGTTCCCTAGCAATAGCTCTGGCAATGGCAAGTCTTTGCTTTTGACCACCTGAAATATTTATTCCTCCTTGAGCAATCATTGTTTTTTCTTTTTCATCCATCTTTTCCACAAATTCCTTTGCTTGAGCAACCTCAATAGCTTTTTGAACCAACTGAAAAGATTTTACTTTACCATTATCTCCAAATGTAATATTTTCTTCTATACTATCCTTAAACATAACTGCTTTCTGTGGTACATATCCAAACTTATCATATAAAGAATTTAAATCATAATCTTTAACATTTATACCATCAACTAATATCTCACCATCTGAAACATCATAAAATCTTGGAATTAAATTAATTAAAGTTGATTTACCACTTCCAGTTGAACCAATAAAAGCAACAGTCTCCCCTTGTTTAACCTTAAACGAAATATTTTCTAATAAATATTCCTCAGCATCTGGATATTTAAAATAGACATTTTTAAATTCAATTGTTCCTTTTTCTTGAGAATTTGTTTCTGTAACAAACCCATTTTTAACTGTTATTTCTTTATTTAAAACTTCATTAATTCGATTAGCTGAAACATTTGCCCTTGGCAAAATCATAAAAATCATAGCTAACATCAAAAAAGACATAATAACTTGCATAGAATATGAAGAAAAAACAACCATGTCGCCAAAAATACCAATTTTATCAGCTAATAAACTATTTTTTATCAAATAAATTCCAACAATATATATTGCTAAAGTTAAAAAATACATTACTAAATACATCACAGGCGTCATAATTGCAAAAGTTTTTTGATTAAATGTTTGAATTTTTGTAAGATTTTTATTAACTTCTTCAAATTTATCTTCTTGATATTTCTCAGCATTAAAAGCCCTAATAACTCTAATACCCGTTAAATTTTCCCGCGTAACATTATTTAGTTGGTCAATTAATTTTTGAACAACTTTAAATCGTGGCAAAACTAAAACAAGAATAAAAGCAATAACAGCAAGTAAAATAACCACAGCCAAAGCCGTTAAAGCACTCCATTGCCAATTTTTATTCAAAATTTTAGTAACAGCCCATATAGCAGTAAGAGGTGCTTTAATCATCATTTGCAAACCCATTGCAATAAACATTTGAACCTGCGTAATATCATTAGTTGTTCTTGTTATTAAACTACTAGTTTTAAACTCTTTAATTTCCGCAGTTGACAAGTCCATAACTTTATTAAATAATTTTTTTCGCACTCTTTTCGAAAATCTAGCTGATATATTAGCAATAAAATATCCAGTAATAACTGCACATAATAAAGAAGAAAAAGCACATAAAAGCATATATCCACCATTATAAAGAATATCAACCATCTGACTTCCTTCTGTTTGAACCAATTGAGTTATTTTAGACATATAATCAGGCATTTTCAACTCTAACCATACTTGACAAGCAATCAACAAAAAACTAAATACAGCCAAAAGCCATTCTTTTTTCTGTAAATTTTTAAGTAACTGTAGCATAACATCACTCCTTTATAATCTAAATTTTAAAAACCATTTAAAAAAATATAATCATCTTCTATTATATTCCTTATCTATCTTTTGCATGAATAAACCAAAAACAATTATACTAATTTTAAAAAAATTTACAAATTTTCTTGATAATTATTCATAATTTTATTTAAATAATACATTTTTTTATCTAATTCTTTTATATCTTCAGCATAATTTTCTAAAGCTTTTGAAACATCTGGTGGAATAACATCAGGAAATTTATAACGAATTTTATGGTCAATACTAGCCCAAAAATCCATTGCAATTGTTCTTATTTGTATTTCAGCTTCGACATATTCTACATGATTTTCTAAATATATTGGAACTAATACTAATAAATGATAAGAAGTATAACCACTTTCTTTAGGATTGGCAATATAATCTTTTCTTTTTTTAATAATAATATTATGTGAATTATGAATCAAAGCCACAATATCATAAACATCACTTAAAAAAGATACAACAATTCGCAAGCCTACAACATCAGGAACATGCAATAAAACATTTCTTTCATTATATTCTAAATTTTTTTCCTTTAATTTATTTTGAATACTCTGTTCTGTTTTAATTCTTGATTTAACATGCTCAACCGGATTGTAACCATGATGAATAGTAAATTCTTGCAATAAAATATCTACTTCTGTTTCTAACATTTTTAAAGCATAATTATATTTCGAAAAATTAATTTTTTCAGTCATTTCTCTTTCTCCTTTAAAGAAAAAAGGTACTCCAAAAGCACCACTTCATCTAGATTATATCACAAAATTTATAAAAATGATAATTATTTCATAATATACGAGAAAAAATAACCCAAACTTAATTTTTAACTGTTTCTTTCAATTTCTTATTTCTTTGAGGAATTTTAATACTATTCAAAATTATATTTAAAATTCTTGCTAATACAATACTTACTACTATAAATATAATATCAGCTATAAAAGTTGGACCAACTTTAGTTATTTTAATTTTTAAAAAGTCTTGTATTACATGAATAATCACAATATGCATTACATAAATTTCTAATGTAAAACCACTTAAATATCTAAAAAATTTTTTAATTCTATTTAAATCAAATAATTCAAAAATAATATTTAATAAAAATACTACTCCAATAGCTGCTAAACCTAAATAAAATCTTGAAAAAATAGTCGAATATATTTTTAAAAATGAAATCTTATTTAAAAAATAAAATAACGGCCCACGTCCTAACAAAATCAAAAGAAAAAATATATATAACCATTGTTTAATTGGCTTTTTTTCATAAACTATAGGCCCAATAGCCCCCCCCCCCGATGAATATTGGGATGCGCGTTAAGCATATCTCATACTTAGTAAAAAATGAATGCTTAAAAGTACAAAGGATAAATAAAAATAAGATATACAAACATAACCCAGTTATTATTGGCTTATATTTTTTCTCTTGCAAAAATTTATAAATAAAAGGATATATTAAATAGCAAATCATTATACATAATAAAAACCAAAAAGAATTTAATTGCTTACGTGAAAAAGTAATCTCGCGAACAAAAGCAGACATACTATTTCCCCAAAATATATATCTAACAACCATATATGGTACGCAAAACAAAAGATAAACTTTCAAAATTTTAAATACTCTCTTTTTTAAAAATTCTTTAACATTATATGATTTTTTAAAAGAAAAATAGGAACAAATTCCCGCCATTAATAAAAAGATTTCCACCCCAATATTACCATTTTCACATATATAAAAAATAGTCCAATTAAAATTAATTGCTTTAAAAATCTGACAAAGATGAAATATCATTATCCAAAATATTGCAAAACCATATATTTCATTTCGATATTTACTTAAGTTACCCCAATTAAATATAGCTTTTTTCATAATTCAAACTTCCTTCCTGCCCCAAAATTCTGTTTATTAATAATATAATATCATAAAAAAGCCCATATATCTATCCACAAAAAAAAGGAAAATTACTTTTCCAATTTTTCTAATACTGATTTAGTAACTTCAACTGCTTTTACTCGCACAGCCTCGGTAGCTTCTTCTAATACTGGTGTTCCTTTTTTCTTAGCATAAGCTACTAATTCTTTAACATTTTTTTCAATTTCCTTAGATTTTTTCTTAGCTATATCTAAAGCTTTTTCTTTATCTAAATCTTTTAAAGCCTTTTCAATTTCTTCTGTTTTAGTAACAATATATTCTTTAACATCATCTACATCCATATTTTTAGCTTTTGCTACTAAATCATTCATTTTATTTTTTAATTCTTCGCGAGTTTCAGAACCCTTTTTAGGCGCAAATAACAACCCTAAACCAGCTCCAATTGCTACTCCTCCTAATAAAGAACCAACTTTTTTCTTTCCCAATTAAATCATATCCTTTCTTCCCAATATTATACTACAAACAATTACCTTATATCACTTAAAAAGAATTATTTTACTAAAGATTGACAAAATGATTTTTATAAAATTTTCCAATAATAACTAAAAGAAATAAAGCAAGTAAAAAGCCAGCTAAAATATCACTAAAATAATGTACTCCTAAATAAATACGACTAAAACCAATGGCTAAAATTAAAATACTTCCTAAAATTGTCAAAACCCATTTTATCTTCTTTGAAAGTTTTGTATTCCACAAAAAAATCAATAAAGTTCCATAAAAAATTACTGCTCCCATTGCATGACCACTAGGACATGAATATCCTTTTTCATAAATATAAGCTAAAACATCCGGACGATTTCTTTGAATAACTGCTTTTAAAATTTCATTAACAATTTGATTAACACTGACACTTCCTAATAAAAATAAACCATCGCGATGCAAAAACAATAGAACTAAAAGCAGAAAACCAACTAAACAAATTGGACTAGCCAAAAAAGTAATAATTTTGAAAAAAGTAGTTACATTATCACTAGCAAAATATTGACTAATATCATAAACTGTTTCATCAATATATGCCATTTTATCTAACTTAATTGCTACAACAACCACTAAAAACAAAAGTAAAAATATATAATAATAATATTTTTTTAACAATTTTATCATTATATAACCTCCCTTATTTAAACAGATGCATCCTCAAAAAATACTTGATACCATTTAATAAGACAATAAACATTCCAAATTTTCCGATAATTATCTCTTTTTCCTTGTTTATGTTCATCAAGCATATGAATAAGAATATCTGTCTTAAAATATTTATTCGCAAAAGAATTAGAAAATGCCTTTTTTATCTCATCATAAACATCATCATCGCGCATCCATTCTCTAATAGGAACCGGAAAACCTAATTTTTTCTTTTTATAAGATTCATTAGGTATTACACTTTTTGCTGCATCTCTTAAGGCAACTTTAGTATTTTCTTTAGTAACTTTATATTCATTAGGTAAAGTACTTGCTGTTTTAAATACTTCAATATCTGTAAAAGGAACTCTTCCTTCCAAACTATTTGCCATAGTCATTCTATCAGCTTTTTGTAAAATATCTTTCATTAACCAAAAATGAATATCAACAGCTTGCATTTTAACTAAACG
>CANRJL010000011.1 GCA_947630935.1 uncultured Bacilli bacterium
TAATTCTTATATCAATAGTGGAATGGCTCAGATAAGTGATGAAGAAGAATTACAAAAAATAGTTAATGAAATTATGGCACGTAGTGAAGCTCAAATAAATCAATATAAAAATGGTAAGACTAATTTATTTGATTATTTTGTTGGACAAGTTATGAAAGAAACAAAAGGAAAAGCCAATCCTGTTTTAACAAAAGATTTAATTAAAAAATATTTGGGAGAGTAAAATCTCTTTTTTTATGCTCTATCTTTTGATAAAATAGAAAAAGAAAAGGATGATTATTTATGTTAAGTCGAATTAATAAAAATTTTATTTATCAAATGATTAATGAAAAATATCAAAAAATACATCCTAAAATTTCTTTACAAGAAATAGAAGATAGAATAAATTGTTTAGCTAAATTGTTAGATATATATCAAAATAATTCTAAATATTCTTTTTGGGTTAATGATTTAGAAAATGAATTTAAAAAAGTTGAAGAAGAGGGAGGAATGCTTTGTTTAGCTAAAATTATTAATTTAAGTTTAGTTTTACAAATGACCTATGATTTAAAAAAAATAACTTATACTGCTCAAGATTTAAAATCTTTATTAAAACTTTTGCCAATTTCTTTAGATGAAGAGTCTTTGCAAAAAGTTTTATCTTTAGAAGATAATATTTCCGCAATTTCTTCTAAACTTCCTTTTAATGTTTATTTTGATAATATTAGTAATTTATTTTTTATTTATTTGGAAATTGTTTCAGCTTTTCAAGAAGAAATTAATCTTTTTTATGCTTTAGAAAAAATTAATATATCTAATTATTTAGATTCAATAATTAAAGAATATGAAAGTAAAACAAATTTTCAATATATTCCTTCTAGTGTTGTACAAATGGAATTTAATTATTCAGCCTATGAACAAGGAATTAATAATGAAGATTTTGTTTCATTTATTACTTTAAATGAAAATGAAGAATTAAAAAAAATAAAATTAATTGGTTATGCTGGTGTAGGTAAAACAACAACTTTGGAATACATTTGTTATTTAGATGCTTTAAATTTTTGGGAAAAAAAGAAAATTCCAGTTTTAATATCTTTAATTGTTGTTGATAAAGATATTCCTATTGAAGTTTTAATTGCTAATAAATTAAATATTGGAAAAGAAAATATTGAAATTGTAAATTTTCTTATTAAAAATAATTATTTAAATTTATATTTAGATGGTGTCAATGAAATAAGTATTTTAGATTCAATGGTAAAGCGAACTTTTTTAAATCGTTTAGAAGATTTTGTGATAAAAGAGAGTAATAGTGCCTTAAAAGTAATTGTAACAGACCGGGATAATGATGAAGTTTCAGTTTTAAATAATTGTGCTACTTATTTAATTGAGGGAATGACTAAAAAAGATGTAGATGCTTTTGTAAAAGGCAATACGAAAAAAGAAAATGTCCAAATGGTTCAAGATATTTTAAATGAACATGAAGCAATGATTCCACCGATTATTGAACCAATTCGATTAAAAAATTTAATTGCAATTATTGAATATGAGAAAAAAATGCCGGAAGATTTAGATGAATTGTCAGAAATTTATCTTAATGCTATTATAGATAGAGAAAAAAATGAGAAAAAAGATAAACTAGCTAACTATATTAATG
Source organism: uncultured Bacilli bacterium (assembly GCA_947630935.1). Classification (GTDB taxonomy): domain Bacteria; phylum Bacillota_I; class Bacilli_A; order RF39; family UBA660; genus Ventrenecus. The sequence goes on from CANRJL010000011.1 coordinate 1,634, forward strand.
GGGCACTTACTTTTTTAGTTAAAAAAACTTGTGAAAAAACTGATTGGGTTAGTAATGCCCCAACTAGTTATTATAAAGTAATAGATACATTTAATTTATATAAACAAGAAAATAATTTTGATTTTGATGGGGAACAATTACTTAATTTAATTAAAAAAATGGGGATATTAAAAGAAGTTGAATTTCAAAAATATGCTTTTACTGATGAGAATTTCTTTCATATTTATTATTATCAAGCAATTAAATAAGAGGTGTTATGATGATAGATGAAAAAATTATTGATGCAATATATTTACAGGTATTAGGGGTCTATGCCACGATTTATCCTAATTTAACAGAAGAAGAAATAAAAAAAAGAATTGAATGCTTTTTGATGGTTTTATTTTTTGCTAAGGATAGTGCGATTGAATCAATAAAAACTTTCTATAATAAAATGGAAAGTATTTTAGATGATTTAAAAAATTTTAAAGTTATAGATTCCCAAAACTGTATTTTAATTGAAGTTTATTTGCGCCATTTATACTATGTAATAGATGAAAAAAAGGCTAATGAAAAGAAAATTTATGAAGCTCATTTGGCCAAATTGTATCATCTTTTTGATGTTCTTGATACTAAGAATAAAATTAAAAGAAAAGATTATTATGAAATTTTAAGTAGAAAAGATCCTTATAATCGTTATTATGAATATGAAGATGCTAATCATGCCGAGAATGTTTTAAAAGACGATAAAGAAATCATGCCATTTGTAAAGGCTTACTGTGCCCGCAATTCATATGCTCATTCTTTAGCAACACCAAATGGTTTTGAACATTTTATATGCATGCTTTATACAATGATTGAAATGGCTTATCGATATGAAAATTTAATTGTAACTAAATATCTAAAAAAAGTCTTTTCATTTGCTAAATATTTGCAAAATATTATTCATAATTATGAAGAAAAACAAATGGCTGGTTTTTGTTATATTCCTTTAAATTTACGTATTTTTGAAAATGCTGAATATGAAAAATTAACAAATATTTTTTCTAAAAATTTAGTATTTTCTGAAGTAAATAAAGCAATTTTAGCCAAGAAAATTAATAGTCATGTTAAAATAATTGGCTATGCTGGAATGGGAAAAACAACTACTGTTGAGGCTTTAATTTATGAAGAAGCAATGTATCAAAAAAATCATTCTATGTATAAAATTCCTGTTTATATATCTTTAATTAATATTGATGATGAAAATCAAAAACAAAGTATTTTACAAATAATTGCCCAAGAATTAAATTGCTCTAGTTTGGCTATAGTTAGTAAAATGTTAGAAAAACAAATGGTAGATTTATATTTTGATGGAATAAATGAAATTCGAATTTCTAAGTTAGAAGATAAAAGAGTATTTTTAGAGAAATTAGAACAATTTATTCAAGAATATCCAGCTCTTAAAATAATTATTACTGATAGAGATAATAATGAAAATTCTATTTTAAATATGATTCCAACTTTTATTATTGATGGAATTGATGAAGAAAATATTAGAGATTTTGTTTTAGGAAATTCTAAAAATGGTGAGCTAGTTTATGAAAAGATTAAAGAAGTATTAAAGAAAAATTCTCATTTTAAAGAATCTTTAAAGAATGCTTTTTATCTTAAAAATTTAATTACAATAGTTGAATGTAATAAAGCATTACCAGATAATGAAGATGAAATTACTGAATGCTTTTTAAAAGCAATCGTTGACCGTGAGCGCATTGTTAAACGAAATTATTTAGCGCCTGATGTTTTACGAGTGTTAATTTATTTAGTTGCCATTGATACTAAAAATAAAGATTATATGATTGATGGAAATATTTTATTATCTGTCTTTGCGATTAATGAAATTTTGACAAATTATAATGAAAAATATAAAGGCTCTTATCCTTTTGATAATGAAGAAATGTTAGATTTAATTTTAAAATTAGGTATTTTTAAAAAGATTGGTTTAGATAAATATACGTTTGCTCATGAGAGTTATTTTAATTATTTTTATTATATGGCATTTGATATGGATTTATTATAGGAGTTTAGAATGAATAAAAATGAATTTGAAAAATTAAAAGAAAATTATCCACAAGTTTATCCGTTTATTTTACCAGTAAAAAGTTCTGCTAATAAAAAGGAAAGTATTTTATTTTATACTGCTAAAATAGAAAAAGAACATGATTTTAAAAAACTTTGTAGTTGGGTTAATTATTGGGCAAGCGATAATCCTTTATTAGCTATTTTAATTGTAACAAAGTTAAAATATGTATCTTTAGAAGAAAAAGAAAAATTAAAAAAATTGCCTTCAAAAATTAAAAATATGAAGATGCAAAATAACCCAAAGAGTATTCAAGAAAAGATTTATTATTATTTACTAACTTATTTATTTTTTGAAGATTATGATATGGTCTTTAAAATTTATTTAGCTATTTCTTTTAATGCTCTTGTTGAAGATATTCATGAATTGTCTTTTAAAACTGTGGAATTTAGAGTACATAATTATTTAAAAATGCTTCATTTAGATAGTCCTGAAATTATGGCTGATTTTGCAAATTTAAGTAAGCAAATAATTGAAGATTATTCCATTATGGTTGATTTAGATGCCCAAAAAGAAAAATATATGACTTGGTTAAATAGTCAAAATTTTAAAAATGCTGATTATGAATGTATGCACCAATTTTGTTTAAATAGTTTAACATGTCAAAATTATTTATTTCAAGCGCAGACGATAGATTTAGAACATATTACTAATTTTTTAGAAAATGCTTCTTATTTTAAGGAAGATAGTAAAGAAAGAGCATTGTTTAGTCAAATTGCAAAAATATTTACCTTATTGAATGGAAAGGAAACTGTATCTTTAATTTATGAAGAAGATTTAAAGCAACAAATTTGGGATAAAATAGCAATGTTGATTACATTAATGATTTCAAAAGCAACTATTTATTTGAAAACAGCTTTAAGTGCTCAAAAGTTAAGTGTTGAACAAGCTAATTATTTAAAGGCTATTAGTTTAGTTTGGAATATAGATTGGAATGATGAAAAACCAATAGATTATTTTAATTTTGCCCAAAATTTAGCTAACCCTACAATTTTAAATTATTATCATTTTGCTTATCTTCTTACTTATGAAAATGTTCTTGAAGTTTTTTTAAATATTAATAAAATTTTAAGTAATAAAATAATTGAAAAATATCCAAATATTACTAATAATAATTTTATGTTTCCTTCTATTTCAGCAAAATGGCAATTAGCCAAAACATTATATCTTAAAAAAAGTAAAAAAATTGTTTTTAAAAGATATGTTGATTTAATTGTTTATTATAATTTGCGTTATTCTTTAACAGATATTAATTTAACGGAAATGAATAATTTGGTTGTAACAACTCTTTTAAAAGAGAGTAAATATGAGATTATATTAAATTATTTAAAAATATTAGCTAAAAATAAGTTTTCACCTGATTTAATGTTACTTTATGCTTCTAAAATAAAAATGTTAGATAAGCAAAAAAATAAACAATCTTTAAAAGAATTAATTGCAATTTTTCTTTCTTCTAAGCAAATCAAATTAGCAATTTGCTTTCTAAATGAATTAAATATTCAAAATTATTTAGAATATTTTCCTGAAGATAAAAAAATTGGAGATTATTTAAATATTTTAGAACAACAAGAACATTCTGAATATCATTTATTGTGTCAGCGAATTTTATATTTTTTGAATACTAATGGTGATACTTTAACAAAAACTAAAAATTGGTTTTTGTATTTAGATAAACTAGTTCTTACTGATGAGGTAATTTTACATAAAAAATATGCTTTAATTTCATTATTGATGGAAGATTTTTCTTTGATTAAGGATACATTTATAATTAAGGAATTAAATAAATTATCTTCTTTGACTAAAAATAATTCTTTTTTGCTTAATCAACTTTTTATTTTATTTGTTCATCGTCTTTTAAAGCAAGATAATTCACTAGCTACCAAAAAAGCATATTTAAAACAAATAGAAGTATTAAATTGTTTTATTTATCAAAAAGAAGATGTTAATTTAAATTCAGCATTTATTAATTTAAAAAATAGTAATGAAAAAATAGAAATTAAAAAAATATATAAAGAACTTCTTAAAAAAGTTACCAAAGAAGACATTGCCGATTTTATTGATTTATATATGAATACTTATTTGAAATTAGTTATTCCAATTGAAATGTTATTAAAAGATTTAGAACCATTACAAAATGAAAATTTATATGAATATTTAAATCAATATACATTTTATGGCCTTTTTAAAAGAACTCAAACAATTCGTTTTCGAATTACTAATGTTTTAAATAATGATAAGACAAGAGTTAAATTAAATCAAAAGATATATTATTATGCTCCATATAAAGTTAAAATTATTGGCTATAATCGTTTTTATAATGAATTACGTTTTCGTGATTTTGCTTTGTTACAGGAAAATTTAGCTTATGAAAATTTACAAAATATAATAGTAAAACAATTTGATTTAGTAAAGACTAATCAAAGTTTAGAAAAATTAAAAAATACTCAAAATATCTTTTATAGAGATTATCAAAATCTTAATGAGCAGGATATTTTTAAAGATTTAGCTTATAGTAGTGAAATAGAAAAAATAAAAGATAAAATAGGTGATTTAGTTTTTATAGAAACTTTTTTAAATAATTCTTATTATACTTTAGAAGATAAAATTGCTTTTTATTATTTAACTTCTTTAAAATATTTTTATGATTTTCATACATATTTACTGCAATTAGAAAATATGTATGTCAAAGAAAAAATATTAGCTCATTTAAAACCTTATTCATTTTATTTTAGAAGTATAACTGAAAATAAAATTGTCGCGAATATTAATCTTTATTCAGAACAAGTATTTTATAGGGGCTTGCCAATTTATATATTATTAATTGATGATGTTACTTATTTTAAAGCCAAGATTGCTGATTTTGATAATGAAAAAATTTACGTTCAAGAAATTTTAAAAACAGATGTATTTACAATTAGTAATGCTTTACGAAAATTTATACAAATTCTATCAAATTATTTAGAACATGATGATTTTTTAGAATTAAGACAGTTAATTAATATTGGTAATATTCCCGAATTTTCCTCAGTATTCACGCCTATTACTCCTAAAAATATTAATAAAATTAATTATTTATTTAAAAAAATATTTATTATATTAATAGATGATTTAGAAAAATTGCTATTATTTTTAAGTTATTTAGGAAATAAAAATATATGGGTAACTGCCTTTAACTCGGCCTTTTTTATGGATGATACTAAAGATACAATTATTAAAACCTATTTTAATCAATTTAAAACTTGTAAATTACGGACTATTTTATTGTGTTATCAATTGAGTTGTTTAAAAGATATGATTGATTATAGTGAAGTTTGGCAAAGATTATTACAAGTTAATGATGAAGCCAAAGCTTTAAATAATAAAGATAAGATTATTTCTTTAATTCCATTTAATATTAAGTTAACTTTAAAATGTCGGGAAGTTAAAAATGATTTTTACTATATGTATGTTGTTGATGCAACTAAAGCTTTTAAAGTACGGATAAAGGCCACTTTAGATGTTGGAAGTACTGTTTCTGTAATTTTAGAATCTTATCAGAGTATTTATAATATTTTTGAGGCTAGAGTAATCAAAAAACAAGATGTTGTAATAAAAAAAGAAGAAAAAAATTTTTATTTAGATGCATTGTTTATTAATAAAGTATTTAAAAAAGAAAATAAAGTTGATGATATTTATGAGCTTTTCTTAGATGCATATTTTGCTAAACATAATTTTTTTAATTCAAGAACTAATATTATGGATAAAAAAATAGCTGAGAATTATCATGCTTTGTTACAAAGTATTTATAAAAATTTTGAAAATTATTTAAGTAGTATTGAACTAAGTGCTGAAACTATTGAAAAATTATTTTATATTTATTCCCATTCCATTTTAAAAGTTACAATTTCTCCTTATCAATTTTTTAGATTTTTTAAAGATTATTTAAAACAAAATGATTATCGAATAAAAATTCCTCAGAAAATAACTATTAAAATTCTAGAAAATTTAAAAAATAGGTGTTATAAAATTCTTTTTTATACACATGAAGAAGTGGCAATTATAAAGAATACTTTAAATTATGAAATAAATACTTATCATTCAGTTATTGTTTTAGGTTATGATATTCGTAAAAGATTGTTTATTTTAGAATAAAATTGGCTCTTTTAAGTGTTTCTAAAATATCATTGCAAAATAAAAATAGACTTGATATAATACATTTATAGTAGGAGAGTGGAAAGTATGAAAAAAGACGATTATGAAATACTTAATGATCCAGAGGCAGAAGATACTAAAGAAGTTATTAATTTAGAAGAGTTAAGTGATACAGATTATAATGAAGAAGATAATTCGGTTGTATCGCAGATGGATGCCAATATGCAAGAAGCTGATTTACAATTTCAAGAAGAAATTGAACAATTAGAAGTACCTGAAGATACGATTATATTAGAAGCTGAAAAGAAAAAAGAAAAAAAAGATAATATTTTTAAAAAAGCAATTAATAAATGGAAAGGCTTTTCAAAAAAGAAAAAGATAATAATTATTAGTATTGTTGTTTTAGTAATTGCTTTATTTGTTACTCTTTTGATTATTTTCTTACCTAAAAAGGTTGTGAAGGAAATTCCTGATGTTCCTCAAGTTATTTATCAAGAAGATAATTATCGTTATGAAAATGGAGTATTACACTTTTTAGATGATGAAGAAGATATTGGAAGTTATGAATGTAATAATAAAGATGAAACAAAATGTTATGTTGCTTATTTAACTTTAGATGATGATTTTGATGAAGTTAAAAAAGTAACTGATGAAGATGAAGATATAGAAGTTCGGAGTAAAATTTATAATAGACGTTATGTCTTTGTTTTCGATAATAAAAATGAGACAGATGAATTAATTCATTTATATGATATTACTAATCAAAAAGTTGTTGCTGATTATCTTTTAGTGAAAGCTTATGATTATCAAGAAGATTATGTAATTTTAAAAAATACTGATAGTAAAGTTGGTTTAGTTAGTTTTGCAGATGAAATGGAAGAAGTTATTCCTTTTGAATATGATTCTTTAGGAATACTTAGTGATGATAAAGAATTAGAACGAATGGTTGTTAAAAAAGATGGTAGTTATTATTTAATTAATAAAAATAATACTTTATTAACTAGTGCAATAATTGAACCAATAGTAGGAGCGAATAAAGAACATTTAAAAACTAAAAATGCCGCAAAGGAATATAAAGCTTATGATTATCATGGTAAAGAAATAGGTAGTGGTGATTATATTTATTTGTTAGATTCTTATGTTGTTTTTGCTAGAGATATGCAATTATATGTAACAGATTATGAGAAACATCCAATGAATATTGATGGAATTGCTCTTAAAAATAAAAATTATAATGCTATTGCTTCTTATAAGAAAAATAAATTATATGAAACTAAAAAAGCTTTTGATGTTGAAGTGTTTGATAAAAATTTAGTGTTTAATATATATGGGAATAATACTGATGATGTTGAAACCCAAAGTATTAATTTATTAGAGGGCATTGTTTCAGCTAATTTATCTTCTATTAATTATTTTAATGGCAAATTGTATATTTATGAAGATGAAGCTAAAGAAAAGCTTTTAGGAAGTTATTCATGTAATAATAAAAATTCAATAAATGTCAATGATAAAACTTTAAATCAATGTACTTTAGCAGTTGAATCGTCATTTAATGAAACAACGGGAAATACAAAAGAAACTGATAAAAGTGCTTCTTTAGGAATTTTGCCTTTATTCTTTAATCGTTATTTATTTATTCGGGATGGAAATGAATCTATCGTTTTATATGATTTAAAAGAAAATGCAACTAAAGCTTGGTATACCAAAGTTGATGCGGGAGTTTATTCGAAAGCCGATAAATTAACAAAAGTAAATAATGGAGCATTTTATTATATAGCTATTTCCGAAAGAAGTGGCAACTATGGTTTAGCAAGAATAAGTGCCAATGCAGTAGAAGGCGAGCTAGAATTTGATAATAAGAGCATCAAACGATTAGGTGATTATTTTGTTTTAGAAAAAGATTCAGGATATTATTTAGCAGATGTTGGTGGTAAAATTTTAACAACGTCTAAAGAAGGTCCAATTGTTGATTATAATAAAAACCATTTGAAATATATTAAAGATAATCAATATTATATGGCTGGTTTTGCAAGTGATTCTGATAAAAATGGTTATATTTATATTGAATTATATGAAAATTATTATGGCGCGGTTTATCAAGAAGAAGGTAGTGACCAAAGAAAATTAAGAGTATATGCTTATGGGGAAGAAGAACCTATTTTAGATAATGTTGATTTATATTTAGATAATTATAATGGTGAGGGTACGAAGGCTTTTGAAATTACTTTTAATAATTCAGCCATGGTTGTTAAAATAGGTCAAAAAGATGGAAAAGTTAGTGAAAAAACTTATGATATGAAAAAATTAGAAATAGAATCTAAAAAATGTAAAATTATTGGCAATAACTACTACGGTGAAAATGGAACAAGTGTTACTGAACAAGAATATGAAAAACAATGTAACCCAAAATGTAGTAAAGAAGAAGACAAATACTATGATGAAAATGGTCATGAAGTAGATGAAGAAACATTTAATAAAACTTGTCATGAGGATGAGGAAACTGCTATAGATTAATTTTTTCTTGAAAAAGATAATAATTTTTAGTAAAATTAGATTACAGGACTGGGAACTTGAGGAGTACAAATGAAACTTTTAGAGAGACTTTGTGGTTGGTGGAAACAAAGAAAGGGCAATTTGGAAGGTTGCAAGGGAGTTTATCGGAGAAATACTCCGTTATCAAAAATAAGTGAAATTAAGGATGGTACCGTCTGTAATTGACTCCTTTGGTATCATCTTTTTATTTTGAGGAGGGATAATGATGTTAGAAAAAAAATATAATGCACAAGAAAAAGAAAATAAGTGGTTAGAATATTGGAAAAAAAATAAAATATATGAATTTAAACCTGATGAAAGAAAAGTGTTTTCCATTGATACTCCACCACCAACAGTAAATGGCAAAATTCATATTGGACATATTTTTTCTTATTCTCAAACAGAAATGGTTGCCCGTTATAAAAGATTAAGAGGATATAATATATTTTATCCATTTGGCTTTGATGATAATGGCTTACCAAGTGAAAGATTAGTTGAAAAAGAACAAGGAAAAAAAGCTCATGAGATAGGGCGAGAAGAGTTTGCAAAATTATGTTATAAAACAACTGATAAATATGAAGAAGAATTTCAAACTCTATTTAGTAAATTAGGAGTAAGTACTGATTGGAATATCCATTATAAAACTGTTAGTCCAGCAACGATTAAAATAAGTCAATTATCATTTTTAGATTTAGTTAGTAAAGGGCATTGTTATCATAAAGAAAGTCCAGCTTTATGGTGTAATGAATGTTTAACCTCTATTGCGCAAGCAGAACTAGAAACTAAGACAATCAAAACAACATTTAATTATATTAATTTTAAAACTGTTGAAGATGGCGAAGAATTTACTATTGCAACTACTAGACCGGAATTACTTCCTGCTATAGTTTGCGTATTTGTGAATCCTGATGATGAAGTTCATAACCATTTAATTGGTAAGACGGCACATATTCCTGTGATTAATGAAGATGTTCCTATCATGGCTGATGAGAAAGTAGCTATTGATAAAGGAACTGGCGTTGTTATGTGCTGTACTTTTGGAGACCAAACTGATATTGAATGGTGGAAAAAATATAATTTACCATTGAAGTATATTTTTACGAATGATGGCCGAATTATTGATGAAGTTCCAACTTATGGGGGAATGAAAATTAAAGAAGCTCGCAAACAAATAATTGCCGATTTACAAAATGGGGGATATGTTGTCAAAATTGAAGAATTAGAACATGAAGTTCAAACCCATGAAAGATGTGGTAAAGAAGTAGAATATGCAGTTATGAAACAATGGTTTATCGATATTATTAATCATAAAGCTGATTTCTTAAAAATTGGGAATGAAATTAAGTGGCATCCAGCACATATGCATGCAAGATATGATGAATGGGTAAATAATATTGCTTGGGATTGGTGTATATCAAGACAAAGATATTTTGGGGTGCCTTTTCCTGTTTGGTATTGTCAAAAATGTGGTGAACCAATTTTTGCTAAAAAAGAAGATTTACCTGTAAACCCATTGGTTGATAAACCTAGTATTCAACAATGTCCAAAATGTCAAGGCAAAGAATTTATACCTGAAAATGATATTATGGATACTTGGGCAACTTCTTCTGTGACTCCTTTAATTAATATGAGATATGGTGAAAAAGAAAACTACGAAAAAATCTTAAAACCAATGAGTATTAGAACAAATGCTTCCGATATAATAAGAACTTGGGATTTCTACACTATTGTCAAAAGTTTTTATCATTTTGGGCAAAGACCTTGGGATAACATAATGATTTCTGGCTTTGTTATGGCAAATAAGGGTGAGAAAATTAGCAAATCAAAAGGTAATAGTAATGCTGAGCCTATGCAATTGATAAACGAATATTCTGCTGATGTTATTAGATACTGGGCGGGTTCAGGAAGACTTGGAACAGATATTTCATTTAGTGAAGAAACGCTTTTAAGAGGGAAAAAATTAATAAATAAGATATGGAATGTATCTAAATTTATTGAAATGCATTTAGCTGATTATGAAGATAAAACTTTTAATGATTTTGAATATATCGATAAATGGATTTTAGGAACATTCCAAGAAATGGAAAAAGGCTTTATAAAATATTTGGATGAATTTGAAGTTGGTTTAGCATTAAATCATCTAGAAAAATTTTTTTGGAATTTTTGCGATAATTATATAGAAATAGTAAAACATAGATTATACAGACCGGAAGAATTTGGCGAGATACCACGATATTCTGGCCAAAAAACCGTCTATACTATTCTTTATAAATTATTACAAGATTTTAGTATTTTCTTTCCATTTATTACAGAAGAAATATATCAAGAATTGTATCATGATGAAAAATCAATTCATTTAACAGAAATAAAGCCTTTGAAATTAGATTTTGCTAAAGAAATAGAAAATGGTAATGATATAATAGATATTATTAGTCAGGCTAGAGGCGAAAAGTCGAATAAAAATGTTTCATTAAAGACTTCAATTAAAAATTTAACTTTAAGTTTAAATAAAGAATTAAAAGAAGCAATAGAATTGGCTATAAAAGATTTTAAAGCGACATTGTTTATTGAAAACTTAAATATTAACGAAATTAATGATGGATATACTATTGATAAAATAGAATTAAACTTAGATATTAAAGAAAAGTAGAATGATATATTATTTTAAAAAAGACTGTTAAGAAATAAAAAATTTTTCTTAATAGTTTTTTTATTAATACAATTTTTATTCTTTTTCAGCTAAAGTTTTCAATAATTTTATAGATTTATTTAAATAAATTGTTTATCGCCTTAAAGCAAAAGCTAAAACAATTTCAGTAAAAAAAATTAATTATGTAATATAAAGTCCATTTTAAAATAACCATAAAAATAAACTAGTTATCATTTAATTATTGTTTATAAAAAATTTAAGAAATGCAATATTTTTTAAAAATAGAAAAGCTTTTGGATAATAAAAGAAGATTGAGATTAATTAGAAAAAATTAGCAATCGCTTGACATAAGTGCTAAAATGTGCTATAATTTTACTTGTAAATAGAAGGATACCTATAAAAAAGTATTGACTTTTAGGATAATTAAATGGTATAATTCCTTTTACACAGGGTTTAGGGGGTATTTTAAATGAAAAATTATTTATTAGACTATGTGAATGAAAATGAATATCGGAAATTAGAAAGAGCTTTAAAAAAGTATAATATGTTAGCTTTTAAAAAATTGAATTTTGAATATTATCCATCTTTACGTAATGGTAAATTTTTAGGAGTATTAAAAAGTCAAAATAAAAAGGCAAACACTAAAACTTATGAATTAGAGTTGCCTTCTGATCCAATGTTTGCTCAAGTGCATGGTAAAGTTAGACTTATATATACAGTATATAAAAATGAAGAAACTGTGATGCTAAATGAAATTTTACCAAAAGAAATTTTATTAGAAGGTCATAAATCTGAATTAAAAACTTATAAAGGTATAATGATTAGTAAATCAAATGCTTCAAAAGATATATTTAAAATTGATTTATTAAATATGTTACAAGATAAATAGTTATCTTGTATTTTTTTATTTAATAAGCATAAAATGAAAGTGAAATGGATGAAATTAAAGAACAGTTGCAAGAATTACAAATAGAAGATTATATTTGGATAATTTTCATTTTTGTTTCTATTGTTGCAATTGTTTCTGATAAATTTGAAAAAAAATGGCTATTAACAAAAAATAAGAATGATTATAAAACATTTAAAACCATTAATATTACTTTATTAATTATTTCTTTTTTAGTTTATCTTTATTTTACTTTATTAAGTTATAAGAAATATAAAAATAATATACAACATAAGAGTATTAAAGAATTGTTTTTTAGCGAAATAAATTTATTTTCGGCTTCTTTATTTTTAATAGGTGGTTTGATAAATATTTTTAGTGAAGTAAATAGCAACACAGGTGATGAAGATATTTTTTTATAAAAAATAATTTTAAAATAAATTATCAAAATATTATAACCAAAAGGGCTGTAATGAAATTACCTCATTTCATTACAGCCCCTAAACAATATTAATTGGGTAGGCATTCAACTTTCAAAAACTGATGAATTTTTTCTTCTAAGGTTTTTATCATTAAAAAAACAGCTCCTTCCAAGTTAAAGAATATATTTTTATTATACATTCTTTTTCTAACTTTTCGAAGCCATTTCACATCAATCTGGTGCGAGTGTCGTAGATATTTACAACTTTCACACATAACGATTTGATGTATAGAATATCAATCGAAAGTAGTATTTAATATATAATATGTATTTTTTCCAGTACCAACTTTTTCTATAATTTTTTCTTTTAATAATTCAGATAAAATAACTTTTGATCTAGCGGA
>CANRJL010000012.1 GCA_947630935.1 uncultured Bacilli bacterium
CTTTATCTTTTTGCATATAATATAAAAATATACCTCCTTTCCAAAGGTATATTCTAGCATATTAAAACTGACATTTTTAAAAAGGATTAACAAAAAGAAAAAAATAGATTGCTTAAATTAAAAAAAATTGATAAAATAAATTAGAAGTAAAAATAGGCAGTAAGGGGCTGATTTTTTGTGAATACTGAAGAAAACATTCAACAAATTTTAATAGACGATATAATTCCCAATCGTTTTCAACCACGTTTAGCATTTGATGAAGAAGGTTTAAAAGAATTGTCTGAATCAATTAAACAGCATGGAATTATTCAGCCATTAGTTTTAAGAAGATTAGGAAATAAATTTGAAATAATAGCCGGTGAAAGAAGATATAAAGCAGCAACAATGGCTGGTTTAAAAACTGTGCCAGCTATAATATCGAATATAGATGATAATCAAAGCGCTGAAATAGCCTTAGTTGAAAATATTCAAAGAAGAAATTTAACTGCTATTGAAGAAGCAAAATCATATAAAAACTTATTAGATAGAGGCTATTTAACTCAAGAACAACTTGCTCAGAAAATGGGAGTAAGTCAAAGTACTATTGCTAACAAATTAAGATTATTGAATTTATCACAAGAAGTTCAAGATGCCTTACTTCAAGAAAAAATAAGTGAAAGACATGCAAGGAGCTTATTAGCAATTCCTAAAGAAGAACAAAATGAATGGTTAAAAAAAATTATATCTAAAAGAATGACAGTTCGACAATTAGATTTAGAAATAAAAAAAGCGAAAGGAGGACCGTCTGAGGAAATCCCCGAAGTAAAAGAAGAAACAACACCAGATTTAAATAATATGATTAATAATAATATAGCTAAAGAAGAAAAACTTGAAACAATCAATAATCTCGAAACTGATAATAATGACAATGAAGATTCCGCAAATGCCAGAATTCCTAATAAATTTTTTAATTTTTTAGAAGATGAAGCAGCCAATATGAATATGGGAGTAGAAACAGCTGTAAATACCTCATTAAGTGAAAATCAAGAAGCCGAAAAAGAAATTGAAACATTAGATGATTTTGATATTCCTACAGAAGAACCAACTAATAACATCATGCCATTATTTTTTAACAACGATGATTCAGAAATAAATAATACAATTGAAGAAGTTCCTCAAACATCTAATGAACCAATCATTGACCCCTTAGATTCTGTAATTAAATTAGATACTAAATATGAAGAACAACAAAAAGAAAAAGAGGGAATGTCATTAAAAACAGTCATAAATGATATGCGCCAATTTGTTACAGAATTAGAAAATAAAGGCTTTGTTGTTCAAATTGAAGAATTAGATTTAGAAAATAATTATCAATTTACAATTAATATTCAAAAATAAAAAATTACCAAAAAGTAATTTTTTTTTAAGCAAATATTTAAGTTTTCAAGGTAAAAATTATTCAGTTGTCTGTTCTTTACCAACAAAAGAAGACAATTCAGTTCCTTTAACATAGTAAAATAAAACATTATGTTTACTTTCCAAATTATTTTCTCCAGTAATAGCATCCTTTACCACCCCAATAACATTATAAGGAACATCATACCAAGAAGATTGCTTATCTTCTAAATAAGATTCCATCACGTTTAACCAAATTTCTTTTCCATAAGAACTAGCCGTATAATCTACATCTTTTGCTTCATCATTGCCTATCCAAACCATCGTTAATAAATCTGGGGTATAGCCAACACTCCAAGAATCAGTATTTGTTGTTCCCGTTTTAAGAGCATATTTCCGACTCATTCTACTTGCTAAAGACAAAGCAGTAGGAGTAGTATAATCATTAAATGCCGAATTAGAAGTACTAGTTAACATTTCATTTAATATATAAACATCATTAGAATTTAAAACATAATCATGTTCTAACTTTTTTTTGTATAAAACATTTCCTTCTAAATCTTCAACCCGTGAAATAAAAAATAAGTCCCTTTTATCGCCACCATTAGCCAAAGTTTGATAACCTTGCGCAAAATCTAACATACTCATCTCAGTCGTGCCCAAAGGAAGGCTAGGTATTTCAGGAAGTTCTTCTTTAATTCCCGCTCGTTTTGCAACAGTAGTTAAAGCATCCATTCCTAAAAATAAATGAGTTTTAACAGCATATACATTATCAGAAAAAGCAATGGCAGCTGACATTGTAATATCTTTATTTGCATAAATTTTATTATAATTATTTGGTGAATAAGTTTTATCTTGTGCCAAATTAAAAGTAGTTTCCTCACTTTTAAATAAGGAAGATGAAACCAAGCCATTTTCTAAAGCAGCATAATACAAAAAAGGTTTCATAGTACTTCCAACTTGTCTTTTAGCTTGAGTTGCTCGATTATACTGGCTTTTTGCATAATTTAAACCACCAGTTAAAGCAAGTACGCCTCCAGTTTTAGGGTCAACCATTATACTGGCTACTTGAAGCTCATCTTGATTTCCCATTTGATTTAATATAACTTCCTCCATCTTTTTTTGAGCTGTCATATCAAAAGAAGTATATATTTTAAGACCACCTGATTCCATCAAAGATTTAGGAACTTCTTTAAGAGATTCTAACTCATTTAAAACAGCATCTTGATAATAAAGAATCATCTGACTATTATTTTGCTTTCTCTTGCCATAAATATCAATTTTATTTTGAAATAGACTCTGATAAGTTTCTTCAGAAATATAATGATTTTTAACCATCGTTTTTGCTACAATTTTAGCTCTTTCAATACATAAATCATAATTACTAACAGGATTAAAATTACTTGGGTTTTTAGGAATACCAGCTAACATAATAGCTTCTTCTAACGTTAAATCTTTACTACTTTTATTAAAATAATATTGACTAGCATCTTCTATACCATAATTTCCTTCACCATAATTAATAGTATTTAAATATCCTTCCAAAATATTATCTTTACTATAATGAACCTCAAGTTCTATTGTTAATAAAGCTTCTTCCAACTTTCTTTTCCAAGTTTGGTCAAAAGTCAAATACATATTTTTAATATATTGCTGACTAATAGTTGATGCCCCTTGAGTAATACTTTTGTTTTTAATGAGCAAATAAAAAGCTTTTAAAATTCGCAGATAGTCAAAACCATGATGATGATAAAAATTTTTGTCTTCTACACTAATTACAGCATTTTTCAAATCACTAGACATATCATTTAAACTTATCCAATCACTAGAACCAGAACCTTGATAAATCAAATTTTCATTATTATCATATATAAAAATCTTACCAAGATTTGTTAATTCTAATTTAGGTGAAAAGAAGGCATACACATATATCCCTAAATACAACACAAAAAATGATAAAAAACTGAAAATAAAGAATTTAACAATAAATTTAAAATTTTTTTTCATTCTTTTCACCTAGTTGTAGTATGAAGAAAAAAAGAAAAAATATTCAAATTTTTATTATTACCTAAAATAGTAAAAAAATTAAAAAAATGGCATATTTTAATTTTTAAATTTACTATATTTTTAATTAAATTAAACATTATAAATTATCAAGTATCTGAAAATAAAAATTTATAATTCAAAAAATAAAGTAATAAATTGTCTACATACCCCCTCATGTTGTCTACTTTAAGTTTACCACTACAAAAAAACTGTACTAAAAATATGCTAACACTCCGTTCTCTATTGACTCAGGGGGGGGGTATTATGTTATAATTTTTTCTATAAAAGATAGTTAGGAGAAATAGATATGAAAGAAGTAAGCATAAAAAAATAATTATAGGCACATTCATTATTATAAGTATAGTTGCCTCATATTTGTTAGGAAAGACTTTTTCTTTGTATCAAGTGAGTAAAAGTTTTGAACTTGTCAATGGCAAAGTAAATTATTATGGACACTCAGATGTCTATTTTGCCTATTATAATGGTAATACCTGGTTAGATGATATCCCTAAGAAAGATAATAGTAGTAATCTAATATATGACCATGCTGAATGTGATAATGATGCAACAGTTGAATGGGACTATGACCTATGGGCACCAAAAGTTAAAAATTTAACCAAAGCCAAAACCAGATGTTCCTTATATTTTAAAACAGGAAAAAAATATTCTATAACCAATTTAATTAATAATGGCTCATATGAACAACCATATATTCAAACAACTTATGATTGGAAACTTAATACATATACAATTATTACTTCAGAAAAAGCATACCAAGGAAGTAAAAGTTTAAAATTTAATGCTAATGCTGCTCCTGCAATGACTACACAAAATTTAAATATTACAGCTCCTAAGTTAAACCATATTTATTATGCAAGTCTTATGTTTTGGAGTCCTGTTGGTTTTACAAGTACTGATGCTAGACTTAATTGGTGGAATAGTGATAATGATGAGACTGGAGTTTTAACATTTCTTCAAAAAAGAATTTCAACAAATAACAACTGGCAAAAATTTTCCGGAACAGACAGCATGACCAATGAAACTAATTTACAAAAAACATGGTATATTAGAAATTTTGTAGTTAATGGTAATTATGCAACATATTGTGATAATGTTTTGCTTATAGATTTAACCGAGGCTTTTGGCAGTAAAAATGAACCAAGTAAGGAATGGTGTGATGAACATATTTCATATTTTGAAGGGACAACATATATTTATAAATAAAAGGTGGCTTTCCACCTTTTAAAATGTCTAAAAATAATTGCATTTTATTAATGATTATGATATATTGTTTCGGAAATAAGAGGTGAACCATGAACCTTTTCCTAAAAGTAGACTTAAAAAAAGGAAATAAAAACATTATAAATAAAGAAAATATTCCAGCAATAATCGAAAATAATAAACTTGAATTTAACCTTGAAAATAATCTTCATACAATTGATTTTGCCAGAAAAACTTTTTTAAGAGAAAATGAAGAATATCAATTTATTATTAATTTTTTTGAAAAAAGTTGTATATTAACATTAAAAAAAGAGAATTATACGTTAGATATACCTGTTGATAATGCAACATTCCAAAAAGAAAAAAATACTTGTCAAATAGCATACTTAATTGATACTGATGATGAAATAATAAAATTAAAAATAAAATGGGAGGAACAAAATGCTTGATACAATAAAAGAAAAAATTACACAAATTCTAGAAGAATTAAATTTGCCGTATGATAATGTATCTATAATAAAATCAAATCGTCCTGATTTATGTGACTATCAATTTGATGGTACATTTAAAATTGCCAAAGAAATTCATCAAAATCCCTATGAAATAGGTCAAAAAATTGTTGAAAAACTAGTCGAGACAAAATGCTTATCTAACGAATGTAGCAAAATAGAATGCCTAAAACCAGGATTTATAAATTTCACTTTTTCAAATAAATATATAAATCAATTATTAAATGACATGACCAATCATTCTAAATTTAATATTCATCTTCCTCAAAAAGAAACTATTATAATTGATTATGGTGGCGCGAATATCGCAAAACCATTACATGTTGGTCATTTAAGGTCAGCCATTGTCGGTGAATCTATTAAAAGAATCTTAACATACATGAATCAAAATGTTATTTCAGATGTTCATTTAGGAGATTATGGCTTACAAATAGGTGAAGTAATATATGGTTTAAAAAAAGAAAAATGTCCCATAGACCAAATCACCATCGCCAAACTTGAAACAATTTATCCAGCCATAAGTGCTTTATGTAAAGAAAATGAAACTATCAAAGAACAATGTGCCAACATTACCAAAAAATTACAAGATGGTCAAAAAGAATATCAAGAATATTTTCAAAAAATATTAGAATTATCCAAAAAAGACATTAAAAAGAACTATGACTATTTAGATGTAACTTTTGATTTATGGTATGGTGAATCAAATGCATATCCTTATATTCCTAAATTAACGAAAGAATTAAATAACCAAAATTTATTAAAAGAAAGTAATCAAGCATTAATTATCGAAGTTAAAGAACCAAATGACAATAAAGAAATTCCTCCTCTAATATATCAAAAAAGCAATAAAGCTTATTTATATGGAACGACTGATTTAGCAACTATCTATCAAAGACAAGAAGATTATCATCCAAACAAAATACTCTACATAGCCGATAAAAGACAAGAATTACATTTTACCCAAGTATTTCGTGCAAGTAAAAAATTAGAATTTACCAAAAATATAGATTTTGAATTTTTAGGAATTGGAACAATTAACAATAGTGATGGTAAGCCATATAAGACAAGAGAAGGAAATACTCCAAAACTAAATAATCTTTTTCAAGAAACAAAAGAAATATTCAAAAATAAAAAACCTGAAAATCAAACAATTTCTGAAAAAGATTTAGATATCTTAGCCAATTCTATAATCAAATATGCTGATTTACAAAACAATCGTGAAAAAGAGTATATTTTTGATCTTCAAAAATTTTCAGATACTGTTGGTAAGACTGGTCCATATATTTTATATACTTATCTAAGAACAAATAAAATCATTAAAAACAATGAGAACATAGTAGACAACTTTAAAGAAAACATATATAATATACAAGATCGAGAATTAAGAATGAAGTTACTCGAACTTGATGCAACATTAAATTATGCTTTTCAAACAAGGCTTCCATCTGTTATAGCAAATTATTTATATGAAATATGTGTATCATTAAATTCATTTTATGAAAAAAATCATATTAATAATTTAGAAGATAAAAATAAAAAAGCCGAATGGCTAGCATTATTAAAATTGACAACTAAAATTATTAAAAAACTTTTAGATTTACTAATAATTAAAATTCCTACTAAAATGTAAAACATAAAAATCGTCAATGAAGACGTTAAAATAAATCACTAAGTAATTAAATTAAATAAAAATAAAAATTTAGAGAATAAAGAATTTAAATAAGTATTTGTAATTTGTGCTTTTGCCCAAAACTTATTGAAATTGAAAGGAATGTTAAAAATTATGAAAAAATTAAAAGAATATACCCAAGAAGAACTAGAATTAATGGACTACGATGATATTGCCTATTTAATATTAGAAGAAAAAAAGAAAAAAATGAAAATCAACGAATTATTCAAAAAAGTATGTGAAATTTTAAAATTAAATGAAGAAGAATTTATCGAACGGCTTCCAGATTTTTTTGAAATTTTAACAACAGATAAAAGATTTATCCAATTAACAGATGGATATTGGGATTTAAAAGAAAAACATAGTGAAAAACTAATTATCGAAGATGAAGAAGAAGATATTGAAGATATAAAAGATGAAATTGAAGAAGAACAAGAAAACGAAGAAACTGACGATTTTTACGATGAAGAAACCGAAGAAGAAGAATCAGAAGATGATTTAAAAGATTTAGTAATTATAGATGAAGAGGATGAAGAAAATTAAACTTGCTAAAAAAAATAGAAAAGGAGCAAGAAATGAAAGATAGACTAGAAAGTATTCAAAAAAGATATCAAGAAATAGAAACTGAATTAATGAAACCAGAAATAATGAACGATTACAATCAAGTTAAAAATCTGTCCAAAGAACAAAGTGATTTACAAGAAATTGTTGTTAAATATGAAACATTAAAAAAATATGAAAAAGATATTGAAGAAGCAAAAAGTTTAGTCAATGACCCAGAATTAAAAGATATGGCTCTAGTAGAATTAGAAGATAAAGAAAATAAATTAGAAACTTTAAAACATGAATTAGAAATTCTTCTAATACCTAAAGATGAAAATGATGGCAAAAATGTTATTATGGAAATTAGAGGAGCTGCTGGTGGCGATGAAGCAAATATTTTTGCTGGTGATTTATTAAGAATGTATACTTATTATGCTGAAAAAAATGGGTGGAAAATTGAAATTAATCATCAAATAGAAGGAGCTAGTGGTGGTTTTAGTCAAGTAGAATGTACTATTAAAGGTGAGAATGTTTATTCAAAATTAAAATATGAAAGTGGTGCTCATCGAGTTCAAAGAGCTCCAGTAACAGAAACTCAAGGAAGAGTACATACATCAACTGCTACTGTTTTAGTCATGCCTGAAGTAGATGACGTTGATATTGATATTAAAGAAAGTGACTTAAAAATAGATGTATATCATTCTAGTGGCGCCGGTGGTCAATCAGTTAATACCTCCAATAGTGCAGTTAGAATAACTCATTTGCCTACTAATACAGTAGTAACTTGTCAAAATGAACGAAGTCAATTAAAAAATAAAGATAAAGCAATGAAACTACTTAAAATAAAACTATATGATAATATGCGTCTTGAAAAAGAAATGAAAGAAGGCTCAGAGCGTAAAAGTAAAATAGGAACAGGTGACCGTTCTGAAAAAATAAGAACTTATAACTATCCTCAAAATAGGGTAACTGACCATCGCATAGGTTTTTCTCTAATGAGTTTAGACCGAGTTATGGACGGTGACTTAGAACCAATAATAGATGCCTTAATAACTGAAGATTTAAAAAGAAAATTAGCAGGCGAATAAGCTTGTTTTTTTAGAAGGTGAAATTAAATGAAACCAGATTTTGTAAGTCAAGCTGATTGGGAACTACTTGTAAAAAAATCTTCTAATTTAACTGAAATTGTCGATAAGTTAAATAATCATTATCCAGTGCAATACTTAATTGGCAATGTTCCCTTTTTAAATACTGTTATTAAAGTTGATGAAAGAGTTTTAATTCCAAGATTTGAAACTGAATTTTTAGTAGCTGAAATAATAAAAAAAATCAAAAAACTAAATATTCAACCCAAAATTTTAGATTTAGGTTCTGGCAGTGGTTGTATCTCAATAGCCTTAAAAAAGAATCTTGATTGTGACGTAATTGGAGTCGATATTAGTCAGGATGCAATTAATCTAGCAAAAGATAATGCCACTTCAAATAATGTTGATGTTAAATTTATAAATAAATCTATGTTTGATATTTCTTATGAAAAATTTGATATGATTATTAGTAATCCTCCTTATGTTAGTTATGATGAAGAGGTTGGCAAGGAAGTTTTATACGAACCAGCAGTCGCTTTATATGCATTAGATAATGGGTTATTTTATTATAAAGAAATTATTAAAAAAATTAGTTTGTTAAACAATAAACCGTTGTTAGTAGCTTTTGAAATTGGGTATCAACAAGGAGATTGTCTTAAAAATTTAGTCATAAACTTGTTACCTGATTATAATTTTGAATTAAAAAAAGATTTAGCAGGTAAAGATAGATATGTTTTTTTGAATAAAATAAAATAATTATCAACATAAATAAAGTAGGTGAGATAATGAAAAAATTAATTCCTATTTTGTTTATGTTTTTTATGGTATACAGTATAAATCATAAAGAAGAAATTATAATTCCTGATTATGCAATAAGATTTAGAGTTATTGCAAATAGTAATACAATAGAAGACCAAGAGCAAAAAATAAAAGTTAAAAATGCCTTAGAAAAACAATTAAACGTATTAATGGCAAAAGCTCAAACAAGCGAAGAAGCTAAACAAAGCATCCAAGATAATTTAAATGAAATTCGCAAAATAGTTAATGACTATAACCAAAACAATACTGTTAATTTTGGAAACAATTATTTTCCCCAAAAAGAATATCATGGAATTACTTATAAAGCTGGAAATTATGAATCATTAGTCGTAACTTTAGGTAATGGCCAAGGAAAAAATTGGTGGTGTGTCATGTTTCCACCTCTTTGCTTATTAGAAGCAAAAGATAACAATACTGAAAATATAGAATACAAATCACTAATTAAAGAAATACTAAATAAATACTCATCATAAAAAAAAGATTTCTAACATAAAATAAGTAGGAGAACAAATATGTTAGAAATTTTTTCATGTATATTAATAGCAATTGCTTTAAGTATGGACACTTTTTCATTATCATTAGGACTAGGAACGTATGATATTAATACTAAAAATTGTTTAAAACTAAGTTTTATAGTTGGAATTATGCATTTTTTTATGCCACTTTTAGGAAACATTTTAGGAAATACAGTAATTGCCTTTTTTGCTGTAAATTCCAATAAACTTTTAGGAGGAATTTTACTTTTCTTAGCAGTAAATCTATTTTTTAGTATGCTAAAAAATGAAAAAATTGAGGCTGACATATCTTTATTAGGAATGTTTTTCTTTGCTTTTGGCGTTTCTATTGATGCTTTTTCAACAGGACTAGGGTTAAATGCTATAACTGATAATAAAATATTGGCTATGAGTATCTTTTCATTAACAAGTTTTTTATTCACTTTTGGCGGGTTATTAATTGGTAAATTTGCAAGAGAACATTTAGGAACTAAAGCCAAAATACTAGGTCTAATATTATTAACATCCTTAGGGATTTATCATCTATTCTTTTGTTAAATATAGATTATCCAAAACAATACTAATTGCTAAGAAACAATATTAAGCAAAAACTGTATACCCCCTCAAAAAACTGTACTAAAAAATATAATTATTTTCAGACTTTTCAGGTGTTCTCTATTGACTCAGGGGGGGGGTATTATGTTATAATTTTTTCTATAAAAAGATAGAAAAGAGAATAACAAATGAAGCTAAAAAGATTAGAAAAAAATAAGTATAAAAAGATATTATTGTTAGTAATCTTTGGGATAGTATTTCTTGTAATAGGTATCTTTATAGATAAAACATTTTCGCTATACCAAGTCAATAAAAGTTTTGAATTTGTAAATGGCAAAGTAAATTATTATGGACACTCAGATGTTTATTTTGCCTACTATAATGGAAGTACTTGGTTAGATGACATTCCGAAGAAAAATAATACTGACAATCTAACTTTTGAGAAAGCCATATGTGATAATGATGCAACAATTGAATGGAATTATGAAGAATGGACACCAAAAGTTAAAAACTTAACCAAAGCCAAAACCAGATGTTCCTTATATTTTAAAAAAGATGAAATGAATAATATTTCTACTTGTGGTAAAGGTGGAACAAATGCTGCAACATGCATTAAAAATGAAGCAAGTAAAGATACCAACAATTTAGCAAATGATAATACAAGTGATAAAAATATTAGATACATTGGAGCAAGGCCGAATAATTATGTGCGTTTTAATAATGAACTATGGCGCATCATTGGGGTAATGAACAATATTAAAACAAGTGAAAGTGATGTTGGCGAAAGTCGCTTAAAAATTATCAAAGCAGAAAGTACCATCGGCATACAATGGGATAGTAAAAATAGTAATGATTGGGCAACGTCAACTTTAAAAGAAGTATTACAACAAAGAAGTGAAGTAAATAGTCCATTAATCGATAATGTCGTATGGAATTTAGGAGGAATAGATAATGCACTTAATACAGCCATTAATTTTTATACAGCTGAACGAGGAACACTTCATTATGGAAATAATGCAACGACATGGATAGGAAAAGTAGGTTTAATGTATCCAAGTGACTATGGCTATGCCGTAGGTGGAAGTGTAAGAAACAACTGTTTAGCGATGAATTTAAATAGTTATAATACAAATAATTGTTATTTAAACGATTGGCTATATAATAATTCATATCAATGGACGATAACCTCATTTTCTCAAACAGATAAAAGTGTAATTTATGTTGATAAAGCAGGATATTCACAACCTTCATCTGATACAACTCTCCTAAGTAGGAAACACGATGTTGTTTACTTAAAATCATCAGTTAAAATAATCAGCGGAAATGGTAGTAGCAGTAGTCCATATAACATATCATTATAATGTAGTAAATATTTAAAATTCACAATTAATAAATTACTTTTTTCATAAATATGTCAAGAAAAGGAACCAAAACTTTAAAAATGAATAATATTTTGATATAGTAAAAGAAAACAAGGCAGGTGTTATACTTGAAAAAATTTTTAATTAATGGCGGTGCAACCTTGTCCGGGACTATATCTGTTTCTGGTGCCAAAAATAGTGCAGTTGCTCTCTTACCAGCTGCTATCTTATGTGATGAAGAAACTACTATATATAATATTCCTAATATTTCTGATATTGATGCTTTAATAAATATTTTAAAACATTTAAATGTCGATGTTGAATATCAAAATGAAGAAATTCATATTAACCCTCAAAATCTCCAAAATAAATTAATTGATGAAAAATTATCTTCCAAATTAAGAGGTTCCTACTATTTTATGGGAGCCTTACTTGGCAAAGAAAAAAAAGTTGAAATATCTTTTCCAGGTGGTTGCAATTTTGGTGAACGAAAAATTGACTTACATTTAAAAGGTTTTGAAAGTTTAGGAGCTAAAGTTGAAATAAAAGATGACCATTATTTAATAACTGCTGATGAATTAAAAGGCAGTAATATTTATTTAGATTTTGCCAGTGTTGGAGCTACTATTAATATTATGCTTGCAGCAGTTAAAGCTAAAGGAATTACCAAAATAAATAATGCTGCCAAAGAACCAGAAATTGTTAATATAGCAACTTTTTTAAATAACATGGGTGCTAAAATAAACGGTGCAGGTACAAGTAAAATAACTATTGAAGGCGTAGAAAATCTAACCAAAGCCATTATTGAAGTAATTCCTGACCGAATTGAAGCTGGAACCTTTTTAATTTTAGGAGCATTAATAGGCAAAGATTTCATAGTTGATAACTTAATTGAAGAACATTTAACAGCATTGATATCAAAACTAAATGATATGGGTGCCAATATGGAAAAAATAAATAATAAAATTAAAATAACCGCCAAAAAAAGTTATAAACCAATTAATATTAAAACATTACCATATCCAGGTTTTCCTACAGATTTAGCTCAGCCTATGGCAACTTTATTAACTCAGTGTTGGGGAACAAGTTTTATTGATGAAACTATCTATTCTAATAGAATAGGTCATATTCCTGAATTAAATAAAATGTCGGCTAAAATTAAAATAAATGGCAGCACTGCAATTATAACAGGACAAACTAAATTACATCCGGCCAATGTCAAAGCAAGTGATTTACGGGCGGGGGCCTCTTTAATTTTAGCTGCTTTAGTTGCTAAAGGTTCATCTAAAATCAAAAATATTGATTACATTTTAAGAGGCTATTCAAACATTGTCGAAAAGTTAACAAATGTTGGTGCCGATATTAAAATTATTGAAGAAGATTAAAACCAAAAAATAAAGTAAATAAGATTGGCATAAAATATAAACAGGTGAAGTTATGAAACGGCAAATTATTATAACAATTATATTAAGTACAATCTTAGCTTTAATTATCTATAAAATTACCAATCACGAAGAAATAAATATTGTTACATTAGGAGATAGTTTATCTATTGGCATGACAGCTTATCATGTAACTGGGTACAGTTTTAATGATTATTTACGCGATTATTACGAAGAAAACAGCATTTTAAGAGAATATATTACTGAATTTGCCAAAGAAGATGAAACAACCAAAAATTTACTAACAAAAATAGCCAATAATGAAAAATTAGAAAGTCATAATTTAACAATTCAACAAGCTATAGGTAAAGCTAACATATTAACAATCAGTATCGGAATGGATGAGTTAAATAATCAAAAAAATCTAAAAAGTAAACATATAGAACAATATTTAAAGAACATGGAAAAATTAATTACTCAAATAAGAAATTTTAATAAAAAAGAAATAATCGTTCTTGGTTTATACAAAACTACCAACATATCTGAAATTCAAATAACCAAAATAAATCAAAAATTACAGGAAATAGCTGAAAATAACCAAGCTAAATTCATTAATATACGAGAAGTAGAAAAGAAAAAAGAGTTTTACTTTGAACCTCAAAAATATGAATTAAATTATAAAGGTCATCGTTTTATCAGCGAATTAATTTTAAATAATTTGTCAAAATAGCCAATTTATGTTATTATATTAAAACACATTTTTTAAGAAGGTGATTAAATGCAATATTTTATAGATGGATTTCAGAAAATAAAAGTAGGAATGAGTATTAAAAATCGTTATTTTTTAGAAAAAATTATCGCATATGTTAAAGGAGATATAGACATAGAAGAATTATTTAAAAATACTGATTTAAAAACTAAAGAACGAATTGTCTATATTTTAAATAAGATTATTGAATATAAAGATTTACAACATGTCTATTTTATTGAAAAACCTCAAGATAAAAATTTTTCTACTAATTTATATTGGGGAATATATAAAGGCAATACTGAAAAAATTTTTTATAAAAATCAAACATCCAAGATTCAAATTAGTGGACCAACATGGGCTAAAGAAAATTATAAAAGGGTAAACATTGAATCGCCAATATTTGTCCCAATAATAGGTAATTTTTCCCCAGACTTTAATGGTGTTATGTTAAACCCTAGTGATTGGTATCAAATTATTACCAAAAATCCTTATTTTATTAATGAAATTATCAATAAAGAACTCGGCAAAAATATCAATATGCAAGCTAGAACAGCTAAAAAAGAATTAGAAACTGAAATTAACAATAGATTAAAAGAATATTTAATTCAAGGCCAAGAAAGAGATTATAATTTTAATTGGGGTGCCAAAAAAGAAGCAAAATATCTGCCAAAAGAAATAATAGACAGTATTTATTTTCCACTAAGAAAAGATTTAGCAATTAAAGATTTAGAACAGCAGTCAATATCATTTAAAGAAATGGCTGAAAATTATACATTAAATAGGCATCCTTAAAAAGTTTTTATTGAAACTTAAAATAATTATGATATAATACCTTGACTTTGACAGTAAAAATGAGCCAGCCCAGGTAACTAAAGGGATAGCTCGTTTTTTAATTGTTGTACATTGCAA
>CANRJL010000013.1 GCA_947630935.1 uncultured Bacilli bacterium
CAAAGCTTGCCTTTGTTTCTTACCAACTCATTTGCATAGCAAATGCAAAAACTGACATTTTAAAAAAATCTTAACATATATTTTTTTCTTTTAATGATTGTTTTTTTATTTTGGCATAGTTTCTAGGATATATTAAATTTGTTTTAGCTTGTTTTTCTACTACTATTAATGTTCTATGCCCACCATTTTTAGGTAAGTCTATTTCTTTTTGGATAACAATTTGAGAATGTAATACATTAAGTGTAGCGATGGCATTTTTGAGTTCTTCGGTTATGTTTCCTTTCATTGCAATAAATTTACCATGAATTTTTAAAGCTGGAATATTAAGTTCTAATAAGATTCTTAAATCGGCAACTGCCCTTGAAACTACATAATCAAATTGTTCACGATGAATTTTTGTATATTCTTCAGCTCTTTGGTTTATTATTGCTATGTTTTTTAAATTTAATTTTGTATTTAGTTCTTTTAAAAAATTAATTTTTTTATTATTTGCATCAAGTAATGTTACTTTTAAAGTTGGAAAAACTACTGCTAAAACCATTCCTGGAAAACCAGCACCTGTGCCTACATCTAAAAGACTACCTGTTTTGATATTTTCTATTTGAAAAATTGTTAAACTATCAAAAAAATGTTTTAAATAAACTTCTTCTGGTGTTTTAATTGCAGTTAAATTTACTTTTTTATTATATTCCAATAAATATTTTGCATAAATTGCTAATTGGTCTTGTTGACTTTTACTAAGATAAATATTTATTTTTTTTAATTCTTCAATAAATTCATTTGGTTTCATTTTTACTATATTCTTTCTTTAAATAAATACTTAATATTGAAATATCACTTGGGTTTACGCCACTGATACGCATAGCTTGAGCAATAGTTAATGGTCTAATTTGTTCGAGCTTTTGCCGAGCTTCTGATGCCAAATTTTTGATTTTTTGATAGTCAATATCGTTTGGTATTTGTTTTGCTTCTAATTTGACTAATTTTTCAACTTCTTTAGCTGTTTTTTTGATATATCCTTCATATTTAATCATTATTTCAACTTCTTCTAAAATTTCTTTTTTAAATAAATTAGGAAAATTTTGGGAAAGAAATTTTATTGTTATTTCTGGACGTTTTAGGAAGTTATAATAAGTCATATTTGTATTAGGAATTGTTAAACTTTTTTTGATTAATTGCTCATGAAATTCTTTGGAATTTGGTATTTTATGATTTTTTAAAAATTCTAAACATTCTTTGATTTTATTTTTTTTAGTTAAATAATTTTGATATTGTTGTTCAGTTATACTCCCCACTCTATGAGCATACTCTCTTAGCCTTAAATCAGCATTATCATGACGAAGAATTAGACGATATTCTGCTCGAGAAGTTAGCATGCGATATGGTTCTTTTGTACCTTTGGTTACTAAATCATCTATTAAAACTCCAATATAAGCATCATTTCTTTTTAAAATTAATGGTTGTTGGTTTTCTAGTTTTAAACTAGCATTTATTCCTGCTATTATGCCTTGTCCTCCTGCTTCTTCATAACCACTTGTTCCATTAATTTGACCAGCTGTAAAAAGATTGGAGATTATTTTAGATTCTAAGGTTGGTGAGATTTGTAAAGGGTCAATAGCATCATATTCAATCGCATAAGCATATTTTGAAATAATAGCTTTTTCTAAGCCTTTTAAGCTATGAACCATTTTTTCTTGAATATCTCTGGGCATGGATGTTGAAAAACCTTGTAAATACCATTCGTCATAATATAGGCTTTCAGGTTCTAAAAAAAGTTGATGACGTTCTTTATCTTTAAAGCGAACTAATTTATCTTCAATACTTGGACAATAACGTGGCCCGATACCAGTTACGTAACCACCATACATTGCCGATTTTTCTAAGTTATCTAAAATTATTTTATGAGTCTTTTCGTTTGTATAAAGCAAATAACATTTTTGCTGAGTATTTGGGTCATATGATGCTGCTTCGTCATTAGAAAATGTCCATAACTCATTGTCCCCTGTTTCTGCTTTCATAACTGAAAAATCTATAGACGAAGCTTTTATTCGTTGGGGAGTTCCGGTTTTTAGTCTTTGAATTTTAAGACCATATTTTTTTAGATTATCACTCAAATGATTACTTCTTTTTTCCCCATGTGGACCACCTTCAGTGTTTTCACTTCCTATAAGAATATTAGCTTTCAGATATGTACCGGTAGTTAAAATAACGGCTTTGCTTGTTATTTTTTCGCCATTATCTAAGATGATGCCTTTTACTTGATTGTTTTCGATTATTAAATCTTCAACTTGACCTTCTTTAATAGTTAAATTTTTAGTTTCTTCTAAGGCTTTTATCATGTTTTGGGGATAAACTACTTTGTCGGCTTGAGCTCGTAAAGCTCTTACCGCAGGGCCTTTTGAATTATTTAACATTTTGATTTGAAAATGGGACTTGTCGGCAATTTTGCCCATTAGCCCTCCTAAAGCATCTATTTCACGGACAATAACACCTTTAGCTGTTCCACCTATTGATGGATTACAAGGCATGTCTCCTATATTTTTTTTATTCATTGTTATTAATAATGTTTTATGACCTTTAAAAGCAGATATATGGCTTGCTTCAATACCAGCATGACCACCACCTACTACTATAATATCGTAATTCATGATTTTTCTCCATTCTATTTTCCTAGGCAAAATCTTTTAAATATATTATCTACTAGTTCTTCTTCATAATATTCCCCTATTATTTTTCCTAAATTTTCCCAAGCAATTTTTAATTCAATTGTTAACATATCAATAGGAATATTTTGCTGATTGGCTTTAATTACATTGTTGATGTTGGTTAAAGCCTCTTTGGCTAAGGCAATTTGCCTTGTATTTGATAAATATGTTAAATCTTTAGCATTTAAATTATCTAAATTAAAATTAGTAATAATTTGGTCTTTTAATTGTTCAATTCCTTTGTTTTGAAATGCACTTCCATAAATTATGGGAATTTTCGTATTTAGTTCTAATTGAGGCGGTAAATCTATTTTATTAACGAAGATAATACTATTTTTTTGCTCTATAGTATTTAATAATTTCTGTTCTTCTGAATTTATTTTTTGACTATTATCTAAAACCAAAATTATTATGTCTGCTTCTTGCATTAATTGCTTACTTTTTTTTACTCCTATTTGTTCAATTATATCATCAGTTTTTCTAATTCCAGCAGTATCTATTAAATTTAATAAAATTCCTTTATGAATTAGATTTGCTTCAACTGTGTCTCGGGTAGTTCCTGATATATTTGTAACTATTGCTTTTTCTCTTTCTAATAAAGCGTTTAGTAAGGAACTTTTTCCCACATTTGGCTTGCCTATTATAGCTATTTTAATACCATTTTTGATTAATTCACCATTTTTAGATTCAGTTATTATCACTTCTAATTCTTTTTTGATTTCCGTTAAGATAGGCTCAATATTATTTTTAGTAATTTGCAGTTCATCTTGATATTCGGGATAATCAATATTTACTTCAATATTAGATAATAATTTTACTAATTTTTCTCTTAAAGATGAAATTAATTTTGTGGTTTTGCCTGTTAAATGATTCATTGCCAAAGCTGATTGATTTTCGGTTTGTGATTCAAGTAAGTCTTCAATTGATTCGGCTTCTAATAAATTTATTCGGCCGTTTAAGTAAGCTCTTTTGGTAAATTCACCAGGTTGTGCTAATCGAGCACCTTTTGAAATTAATAATTCTAATATTTTATTTGTAACTGCATAGCCACCATGACAATTAATTTCAACGATATCTTCTTTGGTATAAGTTTTAGGGGCTTTTAATATTGATACTAAAACTTCATCAATTTTTTCATTATTATCTATAATGAAACCATAATGAATAGTATGAGACTTACAATTTTTAATTTTTTGATTAGAAAAAACTTCACTTAAAATATTAAGCGATTCTTTGCCACTCATTCTAATGATATTTATAGCTCCAATACCAATATTATTAGTAGAAATAGCCACAATTGTATCTTCCATCTTTATCACCCTTTGACTTCGTTAAGGTATTATAGCAAACTTATTAAAAAAAGTCTATGTTGTTAGATTAAACATTATTTCCCGGGAAATAATAAAATTGATTAAAAAAAACACTAGTTTTTTAGTGTTATTCTTTATCAACTGATTTTATAACCACGTGTCTATTTGGTTCTTCTCCTGTACTTTCTGTGGCTACTCCTTTAAAATTTGTTAGTTTGTTATGAATAATTCTTCTTTCAAAAGAATTCATGTTTTCTAATTCAGCATCTACTTTTGTGGCTCTTACTTCTTTGGCGACTTTAATAGCTAATCTTTCTAAATAATCAATTCTTCTTTCTTTATAATTTTCAACATCTAAAACTATTTTAGGAGAAATTCCCCATTCTTGTTTAATCTTATTTTTAACTAACATTTCTAAAGATTTTAATGTCCGACCATTTTTACCAATTAATATTGGGTTGTTATTAGAATACATAGTTAATGTAATTGTTTCTTCTCTAATATTAGTTTCAAAATTTACTAAAAGACCAAGGTATTCGGTAATATCCGCTACAAAATCTTCTATTTCTTTAGTTAATTCTTGATAAGATATAGCTGTTACTTTAAATATATTTTCCTCTTTCTTTTCTTCTTTTTTGTAAATTATACTTTCTGTTTGCAATTCATTTTTAGCATTTTCAAGAGCTTCTAAAATAGTTTTTCCTTCTGTTTCAATCATTTTTACTACCTTCTTTCTTTTTTCTTTTTTGGCTTAACCTCAATTATTCTTTTATCTTTATTTGTTTCTTTGGCCATGATTTGTTTGATAATATAATTTTGAACAACAGCAAAACCATTAGTTACTATCCAGTAAAAAGCGATAGCAGTTGGTAGATTGAATGAAGCGATAGATATACTGATAATCATAAACTTAAACATGAAATTCATTTGTTTCATCATTTCATCATTACTAGAATTTTGGTTCATTGAATTTTTAAAAGAAACGTATGTAGTTACGATAATTAAAAATATTAATACTATGTAAATATATTGGCCTTGGCTAATTCCTTTCCAAGGTGTTGTTCCTAGTTGCATTCCTAAAAGATTTCCTTCAAAAATTGCTGGTACTTTATTGATTGCATCTAAGAAAGCAAAAAATAAAGGAATTTGAATGATAGCTGTTAAGCAACCAGATACTGGGTTAATTTTATATTTTTGATATATCATCATCATTTCTTGACTTTTGGCCATCATTGAAGCATTGTCAGTTTTATTAGCATATTTTTTTTCAATTCTTGCTAATTCTGGCTGAGCTTTTTGCATTATACTTGATTGTTTCATACTTTTTAATGACAAAGGTAATAAAATTAATCTGATTAATAAGCCAACAATCATAACTGATATTCCGAAGTTATTTACTAGGAAACCTAATTTCAATATAATTAAGGCTATTGGTCTTACTAAAAAACTTTGCCATAACCCACTATATTTATTACTACTTAAATTAAATTCATTACAAGTTGGTAAATCTTCAATTTTAACATCCAACTGGTCATTATGTTCTTGATAAATTCGATATAATTCGGAGTTTTCGGCTGGTTTACATAATATATCTTTACGAACACTTTGACCTGTTTCTTGATTAGTAATTAATCTTCCTTCTTCATCTTTTAAATAATCATTACTCCCACAGCCACTTGTTAGTAATAAAATAGTTATTAAAATTATTCCTAATATTTTATTTTTCTTTTTCATATTCTTGCCTTTCTATTAAACTTTTAAAACTTTTTTCTAATTCATTAAAAGTTAAATTACTTGTATTTTCTTTCATTATTATAATATAATCCATATCTGTTCTCAACTGATTTTTGTATTTATCGAGAATCAGGCGCATTCGGCGTTTACTTTTATTTCTTTTTACAGCATTTCCTAATTTTTTAGAAACAGCTATTCCATAATGTGAAAAAGATTTTTTTTTAGTATAACTATATAATATAAAATTATTATTTTTTTGATATTTTCCTTTTTGAATTATATTTTTAAAATCTTCATGAGATTTAACCATTTCTATTCTTTTCAAAGTAAAAATCTCCTTATCTTTTTATTGAAAAAAAAGTCCACATTAAAAAATGTGGTTATTTGCATAATCTTTTGCGCCCTTTTCTTCTTCGACTTTTTAAAATGTTTGTCTCTTTACGAGCAAAAAAGCCATGTTTCTTTTTCATTTTTCTTTTATTAGGTTGATAAGTTCCTTGCATGAGTTTCCCTCCTTTTTCTAAAATCTTCCTTATTATAATATTAAGGTTAATAAAAAGTCAACTTTAATTTTGTTTTTTGGAATGATTGTTAATTGTTATTAACTTTTTTAGTTTAGTCTGTTTAGCTTTTTTAGGACTATTGTTATTATTTATTAACTTATCAACTACTATGTGGATAATGTTATATACTTGTTTATAACTTTCAAATTAATATTTGTTGATAAAGTGGATAACTCAGTTTATTCCCCTTTGTATAGACACTTTTAATGTTGATAACTTGTTATTTTTAGCGGATAAGATAATAATTTAAAAATTATGCTTCCTTATTTTTTTAAAATGCGTTAGAATAAGAATGTATAAATTTTTAAGGCAGTGGGGTGGTAATTTGACGGATAAATCTTTATGGGAACAATTTTTAAAAAATATTTATGATGAAGTAAATTCAGCATCTTACCACGCTTGGTTTAGTGACTTAAAATTAATAGCTATTTTAAAAGATAAAATTCAAATTCAAGTACCAATGGAAATTCATAAAAGAATCTTAAGTGAAAATTATTATAGTTTAATTGAAGATACTTTTTATAGATTAACAAATATAAATTATAATTTTGAATTTCTTTTGAAAGATGAAATTGAGCCAATGGAAGAAGTTTTAAATTTAGATTCGTTAACAACTACTAGCAATAATGATAAAGTAGAAAATTGGGACTCTAATTTGATTTCAACTTTAAATTTTGATAATTATATTGTCGGTGATTCTAATCGACTGGCTAAAGTAGCAGGCATGGCAGTAGCTGAACAACCTGGAAAAATTCATAATCCTTTATTTATTTATGGCAAAAGTGGGTTAGGAAAAACTCATTTAATGCACGCGATTGGGAATTATATAGTAGCAACTTCGAATAAAAAAGTATTATATACAACAAGTGAAATGTTTAAGGATGACTATGTTAGTATTAGTAATACTTCAAATAATGTTACTGATGTAGCTGATTTTAAAAAAAAATATCGAGATTTAGATGTTTTAATTATTGATGATATTCAATATTTAGTAGGAGCAGAGAAAACTCAACAAGAATTTTTTCATACATTTAATGCTTTGCATCAGGCGAATAAACAAATTATTATTAGTTCAGATAGAAGTCCAGATGATTTAAAATTACTGGAAGAACGGTTGCGAAGTAGATTTATGTGGGGTCTTCCAGTGGATATTTATCCACCAGATTTTGAATTACGTTGTAAAATTATTAAACAAAAATTAAAAAATATGACAATTTCAACCAAAATTGATGAGAATGTGATAGAATATATTGCAAATAGTTGTCAAAATGATGTACGTTTTTTAGAAGGAGCAATTAATAGGCTTATGGCATATACAGCTATGATTGTTCCAGATAAAATTGATTTAAATTTTGCTATTGAAGCACTTGCTGATTTTGTTAATAAAAATATTTATAAAACTAATAGTATTGAAGGAATTCAAAAAGCTGTAGCAGATTATTATAAGATAACTATTGAAGATTTAAAAGGGAAAAGAAAAAGTGCGAATATAGCTTATCCAAGGATGATTGGGATGTATTTAGCTAAAACTTTAACTGATGAAAATTTTAATCGAATTGGACTAGAATTTGGGGGAAGAGACCACTCTACAGTTATTCATGCTTGTAATAGAATAGAAGCAGATTTAAAAACTAATATGAATCTCACTACACAATTAAAGGAAATTAAAAATATGATGTGAATAACTTAATAGAGAAGTGAATAGTTATCTACTTAAAAATCTAGTTGTTAAATCAGGAAATTAAAGGTTTGGCAAAGTTATCCACTTTATCAACACACTTAATATATATAATATATATAAATATTAAAAAGAAAGAGGTACGAAAAATGAAATTTGCAATTGATAAAGCTATTTTATTAGAAAATTTAACGAATGTAATTAAAGGGGTATCTACAAAAAATGTAATTCCTATTTTAAATGGTATTAAGTTTGAATTAACAGAGAAGGGGTTATTGTTATTAGCAAGTGATAGTGAACTTGCTATAGAAACATTTATTGAAAGTTCTTTTATAAAGAATATTGAAAAGACAGGAACAATTATTATAAGTAGTAAATATATTTTAGATATTATAAGAAAGATGCCTACTGATGTTATTAATTTTGAAGTAGTTGATAACTTAAAAATTAAAATATATTCAGATTCTAATTTGTATAATTTAAATTGTTTAGATCCTAATGATTATCCAAATATAAAATTATCGGTTCATAAAGACCCAATTGTTATGAAAGCAGATGTTTTAAAACAAATTATTAATCAAACGTCTTTTGCTATTTCAAATCAAGAATTAAGACCATTATTAACTGGGGTAAATATTAAAATTAATGGTGATATCATGGAATGTATTGCAACTGACTCATATCGTCTTGCAAAAAAGAATATAAAATTAGATGTTCCAGTAGCTACTGATGTTAATATAGTTGTTCCTGGTAAAAATATTATGGAATTAGAGAAGATTTTGACTGATGAAGAGGATGTTTTAATTCATATTTTTAATAATAGAGTTTTATTTCAATATAAAAATATAAAATTTCAATCAAATATTCTTTCTGGAACTTATCCTAATACTTCTAATTTAATTCCAACAGAATTTGAAATTTTAGTACAAGTTAAAAAGAGTGATTTTACAGGAGCTGTTGATAGAGCAGCATTGCTTACACAAGGGAAAGATAAAAATATTATTAAAATGAAGATTGAACATAAACAAATGATTATTAATTCTTATGCTTCAGAAATAGGAAAAACTGAAGAAAAATTATATGTTGATACTGATGAAAAATCAAATATTGATATTTCTTTTAGTGCTAAATATATGTTAGAAGCATTAAAAACAATTAATGATGAAGATATTTTGGTTCTTTTAAATAATGATGTTAAACCAATTATTGTTAAATCATTAACAGATGAATCTTTAATTCAATTAATTTTACCAATTAAGACTTTCTGATTATTTTAAGAAAGTTTTTTTTTTCGACATTTTTTAAAACTTTAATATGTTATTGTAAATTTAATTTCATATTTAGGGGGTGAAAGAATGGATCGGTATGAAATTAATGATAAAACTTTAGCAATTGTTGCTTGTAATGAGCATTTATCAAAGGTGTATGAAGATGATCAATCATTTTATGTTCATAATAGTTCAAAACAAATTATGGAAGATAGTTGTAATTATTTTGGGAGTAGTTTGGAGGGTAGGCGAAAAGGGACAGAATCTTTAATTGGTATTAATTATAAAGCGCCAATAATTGTAGAAGAATCAAGAGAAATTATTTTTTTTCCAACAAGTTCTCTGCGAAATGTTGATAACTCGTGGATAAGTTTAAATCATATTGATAAATATTATAAATCTGGTAAAGATATAACAATTCTTTTTAAAAATAAAATTACAATCAGATTTCCTATTTCTTATGGTGTTTTGGATAATCAAGTTTTACGTTCAACTCGTTTAGAAAGTGCATTAAGAAGTCGTAAAAATGGTAAAAAAACATTTTAAAGCAATTAATTCTGTGATATAATGGTTATAGGTATGGGAGTATTAATATATCTGTTACTTTTCTGTATGACAAAATTAAGGGGCAATTTTATGCAATTACAAAATTTAAAGTTATTACATTTTAGAAATTATGAACATTTAGAAATTGACTTTCATCCACAATTAAATATTTTATATGGTAATAATGGTGTTGGTAAAACTAATTTGGTAGAAGCTATTTATGTTTTAGCTTTAACTAGAAGTTTTCGAAATGTTCAAGATCGTATTTTGCTTCAAAATGGCGCGAGTTTAAGTAAAATTGAAGGTAATATTTCTTCCTCTATGACAACATATCCCGTTAATTATCGTTTTTATTTGTCAAAAGAAGGAAAAAAAGTAAAAATTGATAAAAATAAAGTAACAAAGTTGAGTAATTATATTACGAAAATTCCAATTGTTTTGTTTCATCCAGATGATTTAAAAATTATTAAAGATACTCCAAGTACCAGAAGAAGACAAATGAATATTTCTATTTCTCAGTATAGCTTTTTATATTTAAAAAATTTAAGTATTTATAATAAGATTTTAAAACAAAGAAATAATTATTTAAAAAAAATTATGATTAATGCAAATCAATCTTATGATTATTTGAATATTTTAACTGAAAAATTGGCAAATTATGGACTTAAAATTTATCAGGAAAGAGAAGAATTCATAAATAAAATAAATTTATATTTAGAATCTATTTATGAACAGATTACTGGTAAAGCTAATTTGCATTTGGTTTATAAATCTGATTATGAAAAATTAAATTTAAAAAGTATATTGAAGATGTATCAAAAAATGTTAAAAAAAGATTTAGCTTTTGGCAAGACAAATTTTGGTATTCATACGGATGATTTTAAGTTTCTTTTGGAAAATGAGGAAATTAAAGATTATGGAAGTGAAGGTCAACAAAAAAATGCTATTATAGCTTATAAATTTTGCGAATTGGAATTGTTAAAAGAAAAGAAAAAAGAGTATCCTATTTTTATATTAGATGATTTATTTAGTGAATTAGATACTTTGAAAATTAAAAATATTTTTCAGTTATTGAAAAAGGAAGTTCAAACATTTATTACGACTACAGATATTCATTTGTTTTCTTCATTTCCAATTGATTGTTATAAAAGTTTTTTGATTGATGAAGGAACTGTAGTAAAGGAGAGTATATATGAAAGAGAATAGTAACCATTATAATGATAATGATATTCAGGTTTTAGAAGGACTAGAAGCAGTTCGGAAACGTCCTGGTATGTATATTGGTAATACTAATGAAGCTGGTTTACATCATTTAGTATGGGAAATTGTTGATAATGCCGTTGATGAAGCTTTAGCGGGATATTGTGATGATATTGAAGTTGAAATAGGTAAAGGAAACGTTATTACGGTTAAGGATGATGGTCGAGGTATGCCTACAGGTACAAATGCTAAGACAGGTTTATCAACGATTGAAACAATTTTTACGGTGTTACATGCTGGTGGAAAGTTTGGTGGAGGAGGCTACAAAGTTTCTGGTGGTTTGCATGGAGTTGGGGCATCTGTTGTTAATGCATTATCTGATTGGTTGGAAGTTCGTGTTTATCGTGAAGGCAAGGTTTATTATCAAAGATTTGAAAATGGTGGACATCCTGTTGAACCTTTGAAGGTAATTGATGAATGTAGTATTGAACGAACAGGAACTACTGTTACTTTTCATGCCGATCCGTTGATGTTTGAAACAACAATTTATAATTGGGATATTCTTTATAAACGTTTACAAGAAATGGCTTTTTTGAATAAGGGTGTTCGAATCACTTTAATCGATCAAAGAGAAGACGAAAGAAAAGAGATTTTTCATTATAACGGTGGAATTATTGAATATGTTCAAATGTTAAATAAGAATAAGCAGCCTTTATTTGATGACATTGTGTATGTTGAAGGAAGAGAAGATGATATTTCTTTGGAAATCGCAATGCAATATAATGATTCATATACTTCTTCTATTTATTCATTTGCTAATAATATTCATACACCTGAAGGAGGCACTCATGAAGAAGGTGTGAAACAGGCTTTAACAAGGGTTATTAACAATTATGCTAAAAATGCTAAATTGTTAAAAGAAAATGATGATAGTCTAACAGGTGATGACGTTCGAGAGGGTGTGGCGATGATTATATCTTGTAAACATCCTAATCCCCAATTTGAAGGACAAACTAAGACAAAATTAGGAAATAGTGAAGTTAAAAAAATTGCTAATGATATTTTTGCAAATGGATTTGAGAGATTCTTGATGGAAAATCCTGAGGCTGCTAGGACAATTATTGATAAATGTATGACAGCATCTAGAGCAAGACTTGCCGCTAAGAAAGCGAGAGAATTGACAAGAAGAAAGACTGCTTTAGATGGTTTTAATACAATTGGTAAATTAGCTGATTGTACAAGTAAAGATGCTAGTATTTCAGAAATTTTTATTGTCGAGGGTGATAGTGCTGGTGGTTCAGCTAAGGATGCTCGTATTCCAAAAACTCAAGCTATATTGCCTTTACGTGGTAAAATTTTGAATGTGGAAAAGGCTAGATTAGACCGGGCTTTAGGTAATGAAGAAATAAGAACAATTATTACGGCTTTTGGGACGGGTATTGGTGATGAATTTGATTTAAGTAAGCTACGTTATAATAAAATAGTTATTATGACCGATGCTGATGTTGATGGTGACCATATTCGAATTTTGTTATTAACTTTGTTTTATCGTTTCTTTAGACCTATTGTTGAAGCAGGTCATGTTTATGCTGCTCAACCACCTTTATATAAAGTTGTTTATGGAAAAACGATTAAATATGTTCAAACTGATGAAGAATTAGCGTCTTATCGAGCTACTTTACCAGCTAATGCAAAACCTTTAGTGCAAAGATTTAAAGGTTTAGGTGAAATGGACGCTATTGATTTAAGAGAGACAACAATGCATATAGAAAATCGAGTATTAAAGAGAATAACTGTTGATGATGCAATGGCAGCGGATAAAGTTTTTTCTGATTTAATGGGTGATGAAGTAACTCCTCGGAAAGAATATATCGAACAATTTGGTCAGTTTGCTCAAAATATTGATGCATAGTTAGGGGTGTTGTTATGGATAAGATAGTTGAAAATAATATTGTTACAGAAGTTAAAGATAGTTTTTTAAATTATTCAATGAGTGTTATTGTCGCACGGGCTTTACCAGATTTAAGAGATGGTTTAAAACCTGTTCATCGTCGTATTTTATATTCAATGTATGAATCAGGATATACTCCGGATAAGCCTCATCGGAAAAGTGCTAGAATTGTTGGGGATGTTATGGGTAAATATCATCCTCATGGTGATTCGTCAATTTATGAAGCAATGGTTAGAATGGCTCAACCTTTTAGCTTTAGACATATGTTGGTTGATGGTCATGGTAATTTTGGAAATTTAGATGGTGATGGTGCCGCTGCGATGCGGTATACGGAGGCTAGGCTTTCTAAACTTTCTTTGGAAATGGTTAGAGATATTAATAAAAATACTGTTGATTTTATACCTAATTTTGATGAAACTGAACAAGAACCGGTAATATTGCCAAGTCGTTTTCCAAATATTTTGGTTAATGGTACGATGGGAATTGCGGTTGGTATGGCAACTAATATTCCACCTCATAATTTAGGGGAAGTTATTGATGGATGTGTTGCTTATATAGATAATTCAGACATTGATACTGTTGGTTTGATGGAATATATTAAAGGTCCAGATTTTCCAACAGGGGCTACAATCTTGGGTAATTCTGGGATAAAAAAAGCTTATGAAACGGGAAGAGGAACAATTACTATCCGTGGTAAGGTTGAGATTGAAGAAAATAATGGTAAATCAAGAATTATTGTGACAGAGTTACCTTATCAAGTTAATAAAGCAGAATTTCAGGCACGAATAGGGCAATTGGTGAGAGATAAGATAATTGATGGTATTTCTGATTTACATGAAGAATCTAATTTGGAAAACCCTGTTAGAGTAGTTATATATTTAAAAAGAGAAGCCAATGCTAATGTTGTTTTAAATAATTTATATAAACATACTCAATTGCAAACTACATATGGAATTAATTTTTTGATGTTAGACCATCAAAAACCAGTGATATTGCCTTTGAAGGATATTATAAGTAAGTATATTGATTATCAAAAGGAAATAATTATTCGGAGAACTCAATTTGATTTAAAAAAGGCTGAGGACCGAGTTCATATTTTAGAGGGCTTTAAGATTGCTTTAGACCACATTGATGAGGTTATTAACATTATTCGAAATAGTGAAACTGATGTAATTGCTAAGGAAACCTTGATTTCAAGATTTGCTTTAGATGATATTCAAGCTGAGGCTATACTTGAAATGAGACTTAGAAGATTAACTGGTCTAGAACGGGAAAAAATAGAAAATGAGTTAGCTGAACTGTTAAAAGAAATAGACCGCTTAAGAGCAATACTTGCTAGTGAAGAAAAGGTTTTAGCTATTATTCGTGAGGAATTACTTGAAATAAAGAAAAAATATGCTGA
>CANRJL010000014.1 GCA_947630935.1 uncultured Bacilli bacterium
TATATCAAGTAAATAAAAGTTTTGAATTTGTAAATGGTAAAGTAAATTACTATGGTCATAGTGATGTATATTTTGCTTATTATAATGGTAATACCTGGTTAGATGACATTCCTAAGAAAAATAATGCTGATAATTTAGTCTATGACCATGCTGTATGTGATAACGAAGCTATAGTTGAATGGGATAGTGCAAATTGGGCTCCTAAAGTTAAGAACCTAACTAAAGCAAAAACAAGATGTTCTTTATATTTTGTAAATAAAGATACAGCAATGAAAAATTGTATAGCGAATAAAAAAACTGGAGTTGAATGTTTAGAAGAAGTCATAAGTCAAACAAATGAAATGGCATATGATAACACTAGTGATAGAAATTTAAGATACATTGGAGCAAGTCCAAATAATTATGTGACGTTTAATGGTGAGTCATGGCAAATTATAGGCGTTATGAATAATGTTGTAAAAAGTATTGAGGAAAGTGGTGAAAGCCGAATAAAAATAATTCGTTCAGCAAGTTTAGGAGGAATAGCTTGGGATGCAACAGGCTATCAATATGGTTTAAATAATTGGACACGTCCAGCTGATTTAAATAAAACTTTACAAGCTCGAAGTGAAGCAAGTAGTCCATTAATTGATGATGCTTTATGGTATCTAGGTTCACCATATCTTGGAACTTATGATTCAAAAATATTTGATCAAATAGAAAGAAGCAGTGTCACGTATAATCAGCAAGATGCAACATGGATAGGTAAAGTTGGCTTAATATATCCGAGTGACTATGGCTTTGCTGTTGGCGAAACTGTTCGAGATACTTGTTTAAAGACTAAATTATCTGAATATAATACAAATGATTGTTATCAAAATAATTGGCTTTATAAAACTGATAATCATTGGACAATTACTTCTAGTACTAGAGATAGAACTACTGTTTGTAATCTTCGATATACTGGAGCAATAGATTGTGGAGCAAGTGCATATGGAACAAATTATGTATTTCCTGTTGTTTATTTAAAGTCTTCTGTTAAAATAACTGGCGGGACAGGAAGTAATTCTTCACCATATATATTGAGTTTATAAATTTTTTATTCGACAAAATTATCTTCGCCAAAATGATAATATATTTTTGGTGATTTTATGACAGTTTATATTGATATGGTTTTTTTATTAAATTTTTTCTTTGATTTTTTATTATTGTTAACAGTAAGTATTACTTTAAAAAGAAATACTTCATTAAAAAAAATATTTTTAGCAAGTTTAGTAGGTAGCGTTTCTTTACTTGCTCTTTTTTGGCCTTTTAATACTTATACTTTGTTTTTGTTTAAAATGGTTTTAAGTGTAATTATGATTATTATAGCTTTTGGTTTTAAAGATAAAAAATATCTTGTTAATAATATTGCTTATTTTTATATGACTTCAACTGTTTTGGGAGGTTTTTTATATTTTTTAAATTTAACTTTTGCTGAGAAACATGTTGGAATGGTTTTTGTTTATGAAAATCTTTCAATTAATGGTGTCTTTTTAGGTATATTTGCGCCTATTATTTTATATATTTATATTAAACAACGAAAAGAATTAAATTTTTATAGTAAGGTTATTCCAATTGTTTTAGCTTTTAAAAATGGAAAATTTTTAAAAATGAATGGTTTTTTAGACACTGGTAATAATTTACGGGACCCGGTAACTAAGAAAGATATTGTTTTAGTTAGTGAAAAATGTTTAAAAGGGGTGATAAAGATTAGAAATCCTATGTATGTTCCCTATAATAGTTTAAATAATCATGGGTTATTAAAATGTATTCCGCTTCTTTATTTGGAAATTAATGGCCATAAAAGAAAAAATTATTTATTAGGAATGAGTGAAGGAGATTTGTTAAAAGATGGAATAGATTGTATTTTAAATGTTAAATGTTTGGAGGATGCATATGATAAATAAAATAATTAGTTGGTTAAAGAAAAAGTATAATGAATGTTTTTTTGTAGGTAGTACTGATAAGCTTCCACCTCCTTTAGATAAAAATGTTGAATTAGATTATTTGATAAAGGCTAAAAAAGGGGATATTGATGCTAAAAATAAACTTATTGAACATAATTTAAGATTAGTAGTTTTTTTGGCGAAAAAGTATGAAAATACTGGGTATGAATTAGAAGATTTAGTAAGTATTGGTTCGATTGGTTTAATTAAGGGAATTGAAACGTATAAGATAGATAAAAACATAAAATTAGCGACATATGCTTCTAGATGTATATCAAATGAAATCTTAATGTTTTTAAGAAAAAATAAAAAAAGAAAAAAAGAAATTTCTTTGGAAGATAGTTTGAATTATGATGCAGAAGGTAATGAATTACATTTAGAAGATATATTAGGAACTGAAAATGATTTAGTAAGTGATGAATATGAAAAAGGTGTTAAAAGAAATTTTATATTAAATGAAATTAATAAATTAAGTCCACGGGAGAAACAGATAATGGTTTTAAGATATGGTTTAAATAATACGGAAAGTTATACGCAGAAAGAAGTAGCTGATATGTTAGGAATTAGTCAATCGTATATTTCCCGAATTGAAAAAAAAGTAATTAAAAATATTAA
The DNA here is from genome assembly GCA_947630935.1 of uncultured Bacilli bacterium. Classification (GTDB taxonomy): domain Bacteria; phylum Bacillota_I; class Bacilli_A; order RF39; family UBA660; genus Ventrenecus. The sequence continues at coordinate 2,583 of CANRJL010000014.1, forward strand.
ATATTTAGTAGAAATGGATTGAAAACTTTTTATCTTTTCTGTAAAATAAAATCTAGGAAGTGTTTGAAGTGAAAAAAGATAAGATAATTTTAGTATTACTTTTAATTATTTTAGTTTCTGTTGGTGGAATATTAATTTATCTATCAGTAAAAAAGGAAAAAACAGAATTAGAAAAAACTGATGCAATTTTAATGAAAGAAGAATATGAAATATTAAATAATGAAATAAATGAGACAAATCAGAAAAAATATCCACTTGTAATGTTGGATGATGATAATCCTTTTAAAATAAGTAATGAGGAAGAAATTATAAAAATATTAGAAGAAGGAACTGGAATTATTTATTTTGGCTTTGCTTCATGTCCATGGTGTAGAACTTTATTACCAATTCTTGCTCAAACGGCTAAAGAAGAAAATGTAGGTAATATTTATTATTTAGATATTTTGAAAATTCGGGATGTTTTGGAATTAGATGATAATGATAACCCTATTGTTAAAGAACAAGGAAGTAATGGCTATTATAAAATATTAGAATTATTGGATAAGCAATTGGATACGTATTATTTAAAAAATAAAGAAGGCAAACAAATTGATACAAAAGAAAAAAGAGTATATGCTCCGACTTTAATTGCCGTTTTAAATGGTGAAGTGACTGCTATTCATGTAGGAACTGTTGAATCTCAAAAATCAGGATATGATGCTTTAACAGCTAATGAGCAAAAGCAATTACAAGAAATTTTGCAAAATTTGCTTAATTCTTTAAATAAAAATGTTTGTCAAAATGAAGGATGTTAGAAAGTAAAAAAATACTTTAATTAGTAGATATTTTACTTTTTTTAATGCTTTCTTTTTTTGCAAATTAAGATGGAATAATACTAAAGATTATGATAAAATTTAAATATATATAGTAGGTGATATTTTGAAAAAAAGAAAATTAAAAACAAGAAATTTAATTTTACTAATTATTGCTTTTTCATTAATTCTTTGCTTTTTTTTGGAAATTGGTTATACTACCTGGATTTTAGATGGGAAAACATTGTTAATAGATGCAAGTAAAGAAGTAAAAAGTTGTATTAAAAATCATCATATATTATTAGGTGATTGTATTTCTTCTTTTAATAATAATATAAAAGTTAATGAGATTGATAATAGTGTCCGTTATGTTGGAGAAAACCCTTATAACTATATTGATATAAATGAAAAATATGATAGAACTATTTATCGTGGGTATTCTAAGACTAATGAAGAAGATTATAAAGATTATTTTGATATCAGCTCTTGTTTAAATGATAATCGTAAATGTAATGTTATATATGAAAAAGATGACCCAGTTTTATGGCGAATTGTTGGGGTATTTATGATTGATGGTTTATCATATACTAAATTAGTTAGAGCAGAATCTATAGGGGATATTTCTTGGGATAGTAGTGATGAAAAAATTAATGAAGGTTATGGGATAAACGCTTTTGAACAAAGTAGTTTAAATTATTTGTTAAATGAGGGAGCATTTTATCAAAAAAAGATAGGGAATAGTTACACTGCTAAGGCTAAGCAAGAGGCATTGTTTGATTTTACTGAAATTGGGTTAAGCCAAGATGTAAAAAATTATATTTATAAAACTAATTGGTATTTAGGTAGTGTTAATGAAAATGAAATAGCTTCATTAGTTGGCAGTGATTATTTGCAAAGACAAGATGGGGAAAATATAAAAGAATGTTTAGAAGGGTCTTTTTGCAATGATGATATTGAACGAAAAAACGTGGTAGAAAATGATGTTGGTATTTTGACGGCTAGTGATATTTTCTTTGCTTCTAAAGAAGATGAGTGTTCGACAACCAAAATTGATGAGTGGGTTAATTCAGAGTGTGTTGCTTCTAATTGGTTATTAAAAAATAAAAAAAATCTATGGTTGTTAAATCCTATAAGTTCTTCTAATAGTAGTGCCTATGCTTTACAGTATAATAAAGATACCGGTTTTACTCCAACTTTTGTTAGCAATAATGCCGAAATATATCCTGTTATTTATTTGAAACGAAATATTAAAATTAAAAGTGGTTATGGAACAAAAGAAAAACCTTTCACAATAGAATAGAACTCTTGTCTCTTAGCTAAAAATTGTTTATAATACAAAAAGAAGGGTGGAGTTGTTATGGATATTTCTTTTTTACCAGCTGATAAGTATATGGTTATCAATAAGACAACTTTAACCGAATTAGACCGTAAAAATATTGTTAATTTGTATGAACCAATTATTGGTAGTTTAGCTGTTAGTTTGTATTTAACATTATGGCGAGATTTAGACCGTTTTAATATTGTTAGTATGGAATATACGCATCATCATTTGATGACAATTTTAAAAGCTAGTTTAGAAGATATAAAAAAAGCTAGAGTGACATTAGAAGGAATTGGTCTTTTAAGAACTTATTTAGAAAAGAAAGAACCTAATAATTACGTTTATGAATTATATTCGCCATTAAATGCCAAAGAGTTTTTTGCTAACCCTATTTTTAGTGTTGTTTTATATAATAATATTGGTTCATACGAATATGAACTTTTAAAAAAAGAATATCAAGTTATGAAATTTGATTTAAAAAATTTTGAAGAAATTACGGCATCATTTGATGAAGTTTATACATCAAGTAGTGATGATTTTACTTTTGAAGCAGTTGGGAGGTCAACTCTTCCTTTAACAATGCAAGACCAAGTTGATTTTGATTTATTATTATCTAGTCTTCCTAAAGGAATTATGAGTGAACGCGCAATTAATAAAAAGGTAAAAGATTTAATTAATCAATTAGCTTTGATATATAATATTGATACTTTAAAGATGGTGGAAATTTTAAGGCTTACATTAAATGATAAAGGATACATTGATAAAGATACTTTAAGAAAAGAAACGAGAAAGTATTATCAATATAATAAGGATGGCAGACTTCCGACTTTGATTTATCGAACTCAGCCAACGTATTTAAAGAACCCCAAGGGTGATACTTCAAAAAAAGGTAAAATTATTGAAGTATTTGAAAATACAAGTCCATATGATTTTTTAGTAAGCAAATATAAAGGTTCAACTCCTACTAATCGTGATTTAAAATTATTAGAAACTTTATTAATAGATGTTGGTTTGACGCCAGCTGTTACTAATGTTTTAATTGATTATGTTTTAAAGAAAAATAATAATAAATTAAATACAGCATTTATTGAAACAATTGCGGGGCAATGGAAAAGGTTAGGAATTAAAACAGCGCTTGAAGCAATGGAGACGGCTGAAAAGGAACATAAAAAGTATACTAAGAAGTTAAAAACTGTTAAGCAAAGTAGTAATAATGAGACTATGCCTGTGTGGTTTAATGAAACAATAACCAAAGAAGAAATGACTAAAGAAGAGGAAGAAGACTTAAAAAATATCTTGGAAAAATATCGTTAAAAGAGAGGATATGATGTACTCGTGAAATTAACTGGGAAAGTAAAAGAACAAGAACTTTTAGCCAATTTAAAAAAGGCTTGTGAAAATGAATGGGTATCAAAATTAATAAATAAATTAAAAATTTCGCCCCACGAAGCTTGTAAAGTAACATCAAAATTAGAAGATTGTGCTTTAGAATTAGAACATTGTCAAAAATGCAAAGGGCTTTTTATGTGCCAAAATAGTTATTCAGGATATATTAAAATGCCTAATAAAAATAATGATAAAATATATTTTACTTATGTTCCATGTAAATACTTAAAAAAACGGCAGGAAGAAATAAATATTAAAAATAAAATTGTTCATGAAAACGAATATGCTCGCATGAAAGATATTGATGTAAGTGATAAAAAAAGAGCTAAAGTTATTAAATGGTTAGATGATTTTTTTGAAAATTATAATTTTAAAGATAATAAAAAAGGTTTATATTTGTATGGTAATTTTGGGTGTGGTAAAACTTTTTTGATTAGTGCTTTATTAAATGAGTTGAATGCCCAAAAACAAGTTTCAATTGCTAATTTATATTTTCCTGAGTTATTAAGAACTTTAAAAAATGATTGGAATATTTATGAAGAAAAAATAAATTATTATGAAAAAGTTGATATTTTATGTATAGACGATATTGGGGCTGAAAAAGTAAGTGATTGGGGAAGAGATGAGGTTTTAGGAACAATTTTACAAAGTCGTATGAATAATAAAAAGACAACCTTTTTTACTTCCAATTTATCTTTAGATGAATTAGAAGCCCATTTTAAAATTAATGATTCAGTAGAGGATAGTTTGAAATCACGCCGAATTATGGAAAGAATTAAACAATTATCTATTCCTCTGGAATTAATAAGTGAAAATAAAAGGAAGTGAAATATGCAAAAATTAATTGTTATTAAATATGCTGAATTAAATACTAAAAAAGCAAATATTGGGTTATTTTTAAAAACTTTAAAAAAAAATATTCAATTAAGTGTTTCAGAAGAAGTTACAATTAATTATGATAAAGGAAGAATGTATTTAATAGCTGATGAAAAAAATTTACCAAAAATAGTTGAAAAATTGCAAAAGGTTTTTGGAATTCATGAGATAGCTGTAGGTTTGGCAATTTTGACGAATGATTTAGATGAAATAGGGGCAATTTTAATAAAAGAATTGAAGCTTAAAGAATTTCAAACTTTTAAAATAGAAACTAAAAGAAGTGATAAAACTTATTTTATGACTAGTCCAATTATTAATAAAAAATTGGGGGAAATTGTCTTAAAAAATTTAAAAAACGTAAAAGTTGATGTTCATCAGCCACAGATTACGATATATGTCGAGATAAGAAAAACTTCTTCTTATATATATTTTGAAACTATTAAAGGTTTGGGAGGATATCCGGTTGGAACATTAGGAAAAGGTCTTTTAATGTTATCAGGAGGAATAGATAGTCCAGTAGCTGGTTATTTGGCTATGAAACGGGGAGTAAAACTTGAGGCTATTTATTTTGATAGTCCTCCTCATACAAGTATTATGGCTCGTAATAAAGTAATAAAGTTAGCTGGAATTTTAAAAGAATATCAAGGAAACATTAAGATTCATTGTATTCCTTTTACAAATTTACAAGAAACTATTTATAAAGAAGTTCCTAAAGAATATATGATAACAATAATGCGACGAATGATGTATCGAATTGCTTCTATAATTGCCCATAAAAATAATTGTAAAATTTTGATAAATGGTGAAAGTATTGGGCAAGTGGCCAGTCAAACTTTAGAAAGCATGAATGTCATTAATGAAGTAGTAAAAATACCAGTGATTCGACCAGTGGCTTGTTTTGATAAGTTAGAGATTATCGAACTTGCCAAAAAAATCGGCACTTATGAAATAAGTATTTTACCATACCAAGATTGTTGTACCATCTTTGTGCCAGAACATCCAGTAATTTATCCTCAAAAAGATAAATGCGAAGAATATGAAAAACTTTTTGATTATGAATCTTTAATAAAAGAAGCTGTTGCAAAGGAAGTTATTATCCGACCTTTAGAAGAAAATGAAGAATTAGATAGTTATTTGTAAATTTTGCAATATTATAAGTATATTTTTAAAAAAATTAGGCAAGCTAATAATGGTGATAAAGTTAATGGCTAAGCAAAAGAAAAACAAAAGTTTAAAAGTTGAAGATAAACTAGTTAATTTGCAAAATAAAGATGATTTGGTTAAAAAAAATATTTCAACAGGACCAGATTGTTTATAAAAGTCAAAAAAGAGATAGTAAAAATATCTTTTTTTTTGTATAATAATTTTAAGGAGTGATTATTTTGAAAGTATTAAGTGTAAATGCTGGTAGTTCATCATTGAAGTTTTCAGCTTATGAAATGCCAGAAGAAAAATTATTAATTAGTGGTTATTTTGAAAGAATAGGAATGGATAAAAGTTTCTATACAATTAAAGTGCATGGTGAAAAACTTAAAAAAGAAGTTGATTTACCTGACCATGAAGTAGCTTTTAAATATTTAGTAGAAGAATTGATGGAACAAAAAATAGTTGAAAGTTTAGAGGAAATAAAGGCAATTGGGCATCGTTCTGTTCAAGGAGGAAGTATTTCTTCTAGTGTTGTAGTAAGTGATGAAGTTATTCAAACAATTGAAGATAATGCCTCTTTGGCACCTTTACACAACCCAGCAAGTATTGTAGGTATTAAATCAGCGATGAAAGTTGTACCTAATGCTTTACATGTTGTTATTTTTGATACATCTTTTCATACAACAATTCCAGAAGAAAACTATTTATATCCAGTACCTAAAGAATGGTATACGAAATATCGGGTAAGACGTTATGGCTTTCATGGAACAAGTTATCGTTATATAACTAGTGTTATGCAAGAAAAATTACATAAAGAAGATGTTAATTTAATTATTTGTCATATTGGCAATGGAGCTAGTATATGTGCAGTTAAAGACGGTAAAAGTATTAATACTTCCATGGGCTTTACCCCTGTATCTGGGTTAATGATGTCTACTCGTTGTGGGGAGATTGACCCATCAATTGTAACTTATATGATTGAAAACGGCATGAGTGCTAAAGAAGTAGCTAATGTTTTAAATAAAGAAAGTGGTTTAATTGCGATTGGTGGATATAGTGATTCAAGAGATATTGAAGAAGGTATTAAAAATGGTAATGCTGACTGTATGCTTGCCCAAAAAATGTTAGTTAGAAGAATTGTTAATTACATTACTAATTATTATGTTGAGTTACAAAATTGTGATGCAATTGTCTTTACAGCTGGTTTAGGTGAAAATGCTAGAGCAATGCGTGAACAAGTTTTAGAACAATTAGGTGTTTTAGGCATTAAATTAGATAAAGAAGAAAATAATCAAATTGCTAGTTATTTAGCTAAAAATGAAGGTGTTATTACATCTAGTGATAGTAAAGTAAGTGCTTATGTTATTCCAACTAATGAAGAAGTAATGATGGCAAGAGATGCATATAATTTGGCGCAAAAATAAAAAGGATGGTTTGTCCGATGAGTGATATAACTAAAAAAATATTAAAAAAAATTAAGCAATATCAAACAATTGTGATAGCTCGTCATGTTGGGCCAGACCCTGATGCAATCTGTAGTCAAATTGCTTTAAGAGATGCTATATTGGAAAATTATTCCAAAAAGATGGTATATGCCATTGGGAGTGGAGTTGCTAGATTTAAGCAGTATGGAAATTTAGATAAAGTAGATGTAAAATCTTTAAAAAATGCTTTATTGATTACTTTAGATGTTCCTAATTTTTATCGAGTAGATGGTATTGAAGGTTTAAATTTTAAAGAAGTAATTAAAATTGATCATCATCCTTTTGAAGAGAGTTTTAATGGTTTGGAATGGATAGATGAAAATGCCTCAAGTACTTGTCAAATGGTGGCAGATATGCTTTTAAAGAGTAATTTAAAGCTATCTTTAAAAATAGCCGGGAATCTTTTTTGTGGTATTATTTCGGATAGTGACCGTTTTTTGTTATCTTATACAACATTAGATACCTTTAAAATTGTTGCAACATTAATCGAAAGAACAAAATTACCTTTTCATGATTTATATAATAAATTATATGAAAGACCAATTGAAGAGATTCGTTTTCATGGTTATATTGCTTTAAATTTAAATGTGACTGAGAATGGTTTTGCTTCAATAATTATTGATGGAGAAACTATTAATAAGTATCATGTAGATGTAGCTACTGCTTCTAATATGGTTAATGATTTTAACTTTATTAAGAATGTTTATATTTGGTCTTTTGTGACTTATGATGAAAAAAATAATGTTTATAAAGTTAATATTCGGAGCAAAGGACCAGTAATTAATGAAATTGCAAGTAAATATCATGGTGGTGGTCATAAATTTGCTAGTGGAGTTAGGACACCTAATAAAGAAGATATTGATAATTTATTTAAAGATTTAGATTTGGAATGTCAAAAATATAAGCAAGAAAAAAATTATAAAGCTGAATGAAATTATTACTTTTCATCCAGCTTTTTTTTAAATAATAAATATTAAAAAAACTTTTAATAAATTGGGAAATATGCTACTATTATGGTAATTAATATTAATGAAAAATTAGAATATTTTTATTTTGCTAATTTGATTATTTTAGAAAGAAGGATATTTATGAAATTAACAATGGATGAAATTGTAAATTATTGTAAAAATTATGGTTTTATTTTTCAGGGTAGTGAGATTTATGGAGGCTTATCTAATACTTGGGACTATGGACCATTAGGTACTTTATTAAAGGAAAATATCCGAAATGCGTGGAAAAAGAAATTTATTCAAGAAAACCCTTATAATTATGGTTTAGATTGTGCAATTTTAATGAATTCTGAAGTTTGGGTTGCATCAGGACATGTTGCTAGTTTTGCTGACCCTTTGATAGATTGTAAAAAGTGTAAAACAAGACATCGAGCAGATAAGTTAATTGAAGATTTTACAAATGGTCAAGAAACAGCTGATGGTTGGTCAAATGAAGAATTAGAATCTTTTATTTTTAAAAATCATGTTCCTTGTCCAAATTGTAATAGCATGGAGTTTACGCCTATAAGAAAGTTTAATTTACTTTTTGAAACTCATCAAGGTGTTACAGAAGAAGCTAAAAGTAAAGTATATCTTAGGGGAGAAACTGCTCAAGGAATTTTTGTGAATTTTTTAAATGTTCAAAGAACAATGCGGGCTAAAGTTCCTTTTGGTATTGGGCAAACTGGGAAGAGTTTTCGCAATGAAATAACACCAGGTAATTTTATATTTAGAACTAGAGAATTTGAACAAATGGAGTTAGAGTTTTTTTGCAAACCAGGTACTGATTTAGATTGGTTTGGTTATTGGAAAAGTTTTTGCATGAATTTTTTGAAAGATTTGGGAATTCTAAGTGTTCATTTGCGTTTTCGTGACCATAAAAAAGAAGAGTTAGCTTTTTATAGTAAAGCTACTACAGATATTGAATATTTATTTCCTATGGGTTTTGGCGAATTATGGGGAATTGCTGACCGAACTGATTATGATTTAACTGTCCATGAAAAGCATTCTAATCATGAATTAAAGTATCTTGACCCAGTTACTAATGAACGATATATTCCTTATGTTATTGAACCTTCTGTAGGTTTAGACCGTTTATTTTTAGCTATTTTATGCGATGCTTATACTAAAGAATTGCTAGCTAATGAAGAACGTTTAGTGTTAAAGATTCATCCAGCTTTGGCTCCTTATAAAGTTACAATTTTACCTTTAGTAAAAAAATTACATTCTGAAAAAGCTCAAGAAATATATGGCGATTTAGCCAAAGAGTTTGCGTGTACTTATGATGAGGCAGGAAGTATTGGCAAAAGATATCGGCGAAGTGATGCAATTGGCACGCCTTTAGCTATTACAATCGATGATGCGACTTTGCAAAATAAAACAGTTACGGTTAGAAATCGCGACACGATGGAGCAAGTTACTCTAAATATTTCTGAATTAAAAAATTATATCAAAAACTGTATAGATTTCTAGGATATTATTGAAAAATTTGAATCTATTTGTTAAAATGAAGGAGTATAGGAGAGATTAAGTTATGGAAAAAAAGCTTATTGGTAATTTATTTGTAGTTGTTTTATGTTCTTTATTTGTTTTACTTTCAGTAGTTTATGAGGGTTCTTATGCGTTTTTTGCTGCTAATGTTAGTTCTAGTGGAACTGGTGCATCTACTATAACCGCGCGGGCAGCATTTAAAGATGTAGTACTTGCTGGAACGACTAGTGCTGGTAAGACTAATATGATTCCAGGTGAGACTTATTCAGTTACTTTTACTATTGATAATCAAAACACTAGTGCATATACTGTAACTATTTATTGGTCAGATGTGTCAAATAGTTTTGTTAATCAAAATGACTTAATTTATTCTTTAAAAGAAACATCCGCTTCGACAAATTTAGTAACTGATGCAAAATTTCCAACTGCTTCTTCAACTAATATTAAAACTGGAGTTAGTATTCCAGCAAGTACAAAAAAGAGTTATACATTAACTGTGACTTATAAAAATACTAGTAGTGACCAATCTGGTGACCGTGGCAAGGCTTTTGGAGGAACAATTAAAATTAAACCAGAATAAAAAGAGGGAAAGGGTGAATTTATGAACGTATTAAGTGTTGGCGAAGTTTCATATGATATTACAGTTCCGGTGGAAGCATTTCCTACCCAAAATTCGCGGGTATTGTTAAAAGAAAAACTAGAGTATAGTGGTGGTCCGGCTTGTAATGTTGCTTATTTATTAAATAAATGGAAATGTGAGACATATTTTTCGGGAGTTATTGGTTTTGATGATTATGGAACAGCAATTCGTAAAGATTTAGAAAATAATCGTATTCATGTTAATTATTTAGAGACTAATTATGAAAAAAAGACAACGATGTCTTTAATATTGATTGATAAAAGTAATACTTTACGAACTGAGTTAGTTATTACACCAGAAGTTCATCATTTGAAAAAATATGATTATAATGAAACATATGATGTTATTTATTCAGATGGTTTTGAGTATAGTGCTTCTTTAGCTGTTTTTGACCGAAATCAAAATGCTATTACTTTATTGGGTGCTAGTTTGGATAAAGGCAGTGATGAAAAAGAAATTTTAGGAATTGCTAAACATGTTAAATATATTACATTCTCTTTAGAATTTGCTGAAAAAATAACTAAAATGCAAGCTGATTTTAATAACCCACAGACGCTTTTAAATATATATCGTGATTTGAAAAATAAATATCCTAATCCTAATATTATTGTTACTTTGAAAAATATGGGAGCTATGTATCAATTAAATAATGAGATAAAGGTAATGCCGACTATTTCTGTGACTGAAGTTGATCGGACTGGGGCAGGAGATATTTTTGATGGGGCTTTATGCTATGCTTTAGGTAAACATTATGATTTGGAAAAGGCAATTAGAATTGCTAATATAGCAGCTGGTTTATCAACGGCTAAGTATGGAGTTAAAGATGCAATGCCATCTTTAACTGAAGTGATTAGTTATTATGAACAACGATTTGGACCTTTGGAAGTTGAAAATAATAATGTTAATGTTGCTAGTAGTAATCAACCAGAAAGTACACCAAGTAATAATCAACAACCACCAACTCCACCTGTTAATTCTTCGGTAAATTAAAAATGGAAGTGTTTAAAAAATATCCTGCTTTAGATTTACATGGTGAGTATACTACTACAGTATATACGATACTTCATACTTTTTTATTAGATAATATTAAGATGGGTAATTCTTATGTTATTATAATTCATGGCAAAGGTAGCGGAAAACTAAAAAAAGAAGTTCATGCTATTTTGGCTAAAGAACCTGGAGTAGTTACTTATCGATTAGATGCATTTAATTTAGGTCAAACAATTGTAAAATTAAGATTATAATAGTTAAATTTATTGTTTTAAACTAGAAAAGGACTTTAGTGAAATTCATTCATTAAAGTCCTATTTTTATTTTTTGGTGTCCTCTTGGGGGCTCGAACCCCAGACCCACTGATTAAGAGTCAGTTGCTCTACCAACTGAGCTAAGAAGACACAAGTGGCGGAGCAGGAGAGATTCGAACTCTCGCACCGGTTGCCCGATCTACACCCTTAGCAGGGGCGCCTCTTCAGCCTCTTGAGTACTACTCCATATACCAAGTGCACAATTAGATTTTACTATAAAATTATTTCTTAGTCAATATAAATTATCTATGTTAGACCATATTGATTATCATTCCAATAATCCATAAATAAATAAGAAGTATTAGGATAATCTCTAATA
>CANRJL010000015.1 GCA_947630935.1 uncultured Bacilli bacterium
CATTGAGACAATTCCTTTAGTATGTTTTAAATCATTTTTGACACCATTGTTGGCAAATTCACCTTTGATAGTTTCTGTACTACCACCAGTTCCATCTTTATTTGGGTCGCCACCTTGAATCATAAAATCAGCAATTACCCGATGAAAGATAAGCCCATCATAAAAATGCTCACTAACTAGTTTTTTAAAATTAGCAACTGTAAGAGGGGCAGTATCAGGATATAATTCTAATAATATTACCTTATTTTTATTGGTAACTATTTTTACATAATCAGTTTGTTCTTCAGTTTCAAAGTATTCAATATTACCAATTGTTCCTTTTGTTAAATCTTTTTCAGAACAACCGGTTAATAATACAATGATTGCTAATAATATTAAAAATATACAAATTTTTCGTTTGCTTTCTACTTTCACCATGTTTTGGACTCCTTCTAATCTTTATTATTGTATCATAGCCATACTTATATTGCAATTTTATTTTCGATATTGTGTTAACCTTTCTTTAATAGTTCTACTTACCCGATATGAATCTCTTATTTTACTAATCGTTTTATTTTGAGTAAATTTATCTAAGTTATTGTTTATTATATAAGACCAAGTTAAATGAGGATATTTTATAAAACATTCCGCGATTAACCAAGCTATTGCCATTTGAATATAATATTCTTTTCTAGTTATTTTATCGACTATTTTGAAGATGTCTTTGATATATTCTTCTTCTACGTAAAAATTTAGAAGTATGACAAGACCAGCTCGAACTGTAAATTCATTAGAACTTTTAAGATATTGTTTGATAGTTTTAAGATATTGTTTTTTATCTTTTATTTTTAAACTATTACAAAAACTATCACATATAGCCCAGTTGTCAATTTCCTTTAAAAAATCAGTAATATAATCTTCATTTGCTAAACTTGCTATTATAAAACCTTTGATATTTATTTCTTCGTAATAATGATTTTGACAAACCTTTAAAAAAGAAAGAGGACTATTAGTCATTATTTTTTGGGCTATTTTTCTTTGAATAGGAACAGGTATACCAATTATTTCATATTTTGTTTTAATTATTTTTTGCTGAAATTGTTGATATTTTGGTTCTTTTAAGGATAATAAATATTTTTGATATTGCTCATATTTTATTTTTGTCCAATTTTCGTTTGCCAAATTCATTTTAATTGCTCCTTCTTTATAATTATAGCACTTAAATAAGTTTATTTAACAAATTTTACCAGTTGTATTTTGGAAATTTTTTTGTATAATTTTTATAGAACAAATGTTTGAAAGGAGAATGCTTATGAATCGTCATATTTTATGTATTGATTTAAAAAGTTTTTTTGCTTCTGTAGAATGTATAGAACGAGGTTTAAACCCTTTTACTACCCCTTTAGTGGTAGCTAATAAAAAGCAAGGCAATGGAGCGATTACTTTAGCAATTACTCCTTATTTAAAGAAACAAGGAATTCCTTCCAGAACAAGACTTTATCAAATTCCAAAAGATATTTCTTATCAAATTGTTGAACCAAGAATGAAATTATATATACAAAAAAGTAAAGAAGTTGTCAATATTTATTTAGATTTTGTTAGTGAAGAAGATTTACATATTTATTCAATTGATGAATGTTTTTTAGACGTAACTAATTATTTAACTTATTATCATTTGACTGATGAACAGCTAGCTAAAAAAATTTTACAAGTTATTAAAAATAAAACTGGCCTTACAGCTACTTGTGGAATTGGGCCAAATTTACTTTTAGCAAAAATTGCGATGGACTTGGAAGCTAAAAAAAAGAAAGATGGTATTGCGAAGTGGACTTATAAAGATATTCCCACAAAATTATGGCCAATTTCTCCTTTATCAGAAGTTTGGGGAATTGGCAAAAGAATGGAAAAAAGATTAAATCAATTAGGAATTTTTTCTATTTATGATTTAGCTCATTTTTCTAAAGAAATTTTAAACAAAAAATTTGGAGTTTTAGGTCAGGAATTATTTGAACACGCGAATGGCATAGATAATTCGTTAATTTGTGAATTTAAGCACGAAGTTAAAGAACATTCAATAAGTCATAGTCAAGTTTTATTAAAAAATTATTATGATGAAGATATCTTATTAATTATAGAAGAAATGTTAGAAGTTCTAGTTAAAAGATTAAGAAATGAAAATTTAGAAAGCAGTTGTATTTATTTAGCTATTTCTTATTCTAAAGAAATAACAGGTGGCTTTGCTCACTGTTTAAAAATAAATCAAACTCAAAATATTGCTGATTTTTATCAAGCTTGTCAGTTTCTTTTTGAACGTTACTATGAAGTTGCTACACCTGTTCGCAAAATTACTATTTCTCTTTTAAAACTAACAAAGAGAAAAGGAATTCAATTAAATTTATTTCAAAATTATGAACAACAAAAAAAGCTTGATTCATTAAACCAAGCAATTGATATTGTCCATAGTAAATTTGGAAAAAATAGTCTTTTAAAAGCAACTAGTTTACTATCTTATTCAACAATTAAAAAACGAAATAAGATGATTGGAGGTCATCATGAATAAGCGCGATGAAATAAAATGGCATCCTTTTAATTCTTTATTTTCTTCTTCTTTAGTAATGACTGAATTAGTTAATAAGAAAAATTATCAAATTAGACCTACTTTAAGTGAAGATGAAAAAGCAAATTTAGAACAATTTATAAAACAGGCTTTTCATACACATGAACAAATTCAAGTACTATATTTTTGGCAAAATCAATATTTTACAAAAATAGGAATTATTGAAAATATTGATTATTTTCAAAAGAAAATATTTTTCAATGACCAAACATTTCTATATTTTGAACAAATGTTAAAAGTTAAAGCGGTCTAATAAAAATACATTGGCCAATCTTTTTTTCTAGTTATTCCAAAATTTTGACATAATTTACTTCTTTTTAATATAAGTTGATTTAAAAGATTATTAATTTCTTGGATATTTAACATTAAAAGTTCTTTGTCTCCACAATTAATGGTTTTAGAACTATAAAATTTTTCAATAGCCATAATATTTTGGGCTTTTTCAGCTTCAATTTCTTCTTTTCGTTCTTCATATCTTTTATTAACATCAATATTAAAATCAGGAAAAAAGTGTAATAAAAAATTTTGCAATTTAACTTCAGCATTATAAATTTCTTGAGCATCTTGTAATTTAAATTTTGCAATATTTTCCATACTCTTTAAACGATTTAAACAAAGAATAGGATTACTTTGTTGTAAATAAATAGCAATATATTTTGTTAAAAGATTATTTAGTTTTGTAATTTCTTCATCAAGTTGTTCAATACTTTCTTTTTCATCATTTATTTGATACTTTTCATGAATTTTAAATAATTGATTGATAATCTTTTTCAGATAGAAATATTGTTTAAAACTAGTAATTGGTTCAATCTTTAAATTATGAATTCCTAAAAGTTGATTTTTATATATAAAGCTAATTGTATTATCACTATTTATTACCCCTTTAATGCCATCTAAAAAATAGACTTCTGTAATATTTCCTTTATCATCCATATATAAATAAACATCTTCCATATTTATTCTAAAAATTTTATTTTCCTCATAATAAATAGCATATTTTAATTCTTTTTTTTCTTGTTTAATTAATTGATTTTGATAATAATATTCAGTAAAACCTAATGGGTTTATTTTTTTAGTAATTTCCATTATTATTTCCCCCTTTTTACTCTTAAAAGTCCTTTTTTTAAGAGATGGTTGCTATTATAGCACATTTAAAAAAAAATTGCAAATTGAGGAAGTTTTAAGTAATTTTGGAAAAAACTCACAGTATAATATATCAATAATAGTTGATGATGATTTTTGTTATATTTTTATAGTTTTTTAATAAAATGCAAATTTTATAAAACAAGACCAGAATAAGACCAGAGCAAAATAAAAACCCTTTAAATAAAGGGATATTTTCAATTTGGTGGAGGATGTGGGATTCGAACCCGCGACCCCCTGCGTGCAGGGCAGGTGCTCTAGCCAGCTGAGCTAATCCCCCAACAACATACTAATAGTATCATATTTTGTTTTTACATGCAAGTTTTTTTTTAATGAACTATTTTGTAGTTGTTTTTTTTTATTTTATCTGGACAGCATCTATTTCTTTACCTAATATTCCAGCATAACCATCAGCTGTATTATCTACTTTATTAACCCAAGATAACCATGAACCATTTTTAAGATGAGCCCGATAAGTTAAACCTTTTATTTGAATACCATCAATAGCATTTCCTAAATTTCCAGCATAATCATTTCTATTTTTGACCCATGGTAACCACATATTTTTAACTTTATCATGAACTCTCATTTCATAATTATCTAAATATATACCACCCATAGAATTGCCAATGTTTCCTGCATATTCATTTGTTTTGATATAAACATTTGGTAACCACATTTTTTTCTTATTATCATATGATTGATAACTTATCTTTTCAGTATTTATTGCGGGAAGGTCATGGTCTAAATAATAAGTTGGGTCTATCCTTACATCTTTGCTATTTCTCAATTCAAAATGAAGATGAGCACCATAAGCATTACCAGAATCACCCATATACCCTATTTTCTGACCTTGTTTTACTTGTTCACCTTTTTTAACATAAACATCTTTTAAGTGAGCATACAATGTAAAATAACCATTAGGATGTTTTATTTTGACAAAATTGCCATAACTTGCATTGCCAGTTGAACCTTTTTGATTTTTTTGACCAGTTTGAACCATAACTACGATACCACCACTATGGGCGATAATTGGCGCTAATTGATTTTGTTTTTTGACTACATCTACCCCGCCATGATTTTGATAGCCATTAGTAATTTGATTTTCAGCATTTTCTAAAACTCTACTCATAATTTCTCCTCTCTAAATTAGTGTATGAAGTTTTAAAAAAATGAACTGTTTCTTTGTAACCATTTTAAAATTTTAGCATATAAAAAAGACTTATTTTCGGCTTTTAAAATTTACTTTAATAAGTCCTTTTTCTAATTCTTCTAAAGCTCTTCCGATTGACCGTTTATTCGTATACTCATTTTCTTTCAATTGATAATGATTATTTTCGAGCATTTGTTTACTGCGTATTGCTGCGACATGAACTAATTTGTACTTTGAATCGACAATATTCAGAAGCTTATCAATAGAAGGGTATAACATTTCCACCACGTCCTTACAATAATATGATACTAAATATTTATTTCTTTAGACAATCTATTTAAAAAAATTTTGACAATTCTTTTACAAAAATATTATTTTATTTTTTGACGTAAGGTATTTAAAATTTCAACCATTGCCCATGTATCTTGCGCACAATAAACTTTTAAGGCTTCTTGTTTTATTTTTCTTTCTTCAGCACTCATTTTATCATAATTAGCATATTCAATTATAGCTTCAGTACCATTTTTAACTTCTAAATCTTGATAAGATAAATTAGAAAAAACAGGCAAAGTTTTTTTAATAGAATAAGAGCCACTTAAATCTTCATGATAATAATTTATAGTAGTACAATCTTTTTCATTAAAGCCTAATTTTTTATAAAGGTCATGATTATTATTTAAAAGCCACAATAAATCAAAACCTCTTTCTGCTATTTTTAATAAGTCTTTTTGATATTCAGGAAAGATTTTAGCTAATTCTTTAATTCGCCCTTTTTCAAAACTTACATTTTGTGCAAATAAAGTACCATGATTGCTATCAATATATTTTAAAAGAGTTTTTAAAAGATTTAATCTCTCATCTAAAGATGTTTCAGCTAAAAAAACGACATTATCTTGATATTTATCACATATTCCAGGAGCTTTTTCAATATGAAGACTAAATTCAAAAGGACTTTGAATATAAGGCCATTCTCCTTTAAATCTTGGGACTGGGCAAGGAAATGTTTCAAAATCTAAATGATAAATAGGATATTCAATTTTAGATAAAGCTTTACTTATTTTTGCTTTATTAATGTATTCTGTATGAGTTAAAAGGCAATTTCTTTGAATTAAATGGTTAGGATTTTTTAACCAAGTTTGAGGAATATCTAACATAGTTAAGTAATTTTGATTAATTAATTCTAGTCCTTTAATTTTAGTGCCATCTTCTTTTACAAAACCAAAACCACTATTTAAATAAGCTAAAGAAGAATTTTTAGAAGGTATTTTTTTACCACAAATTTCTTTAAAATATTTACATATTGTTTGTTTTTTAAAACCACAATAAGCTCCTAAAGGACATTCTTTAAAACTAGGGTTTTGAATATTTTCTTTAATTTTTTGGGCATCTTGTTTTACTATTGGTAAAAGTTCAAAAGTAATTTCATCAGCATTAAAAAAAGTAATTAATTCATTGTTTTTTAAATCAGGAAGATATTTTGGTTGACCATTCTCATAAGTACCATCAAAAATATAATTTTCGTTTAAAACCCCAAGATAATAATGAATATTTGCTAATTCTTGTTCTTTATTTGTTTCTTTATACTCTTGTTCAATAATAAATCTTTGTACAGCTAAATCATAAAAATAACGTCCTATTTCATAACGATTTAATAATTTTTCTTTTTGTTTTAAATAAGCATTAAACGGCATTTCTTTTAATAAATCATAATCTTTTATTTGATCTTTTAAATAATATATATTATTTATTTTTTGCCAAATTGAATATTTTGCTTTTTTAGGATAGCCAGCTTGTAATTTAGTATATTTTCTAGAAGTAGTTGCTTTAACTTCAATAATATTGATGTTGCCAGATGATTCATTATAAATATCTACATAACAAATATATTTTAGAAATTCATCATGAAAATCAAAAGATTCTTGTTCTTTAGTATTAAGAGCATATTTACTGTGACCTTTAAAAGTCTTTTCAGATATTTTACCAGCTTCTAATTCAACAATTTTATAATAATCTAACATTGCTTGTAATTGTTTATTTACAACATCTATTTTACTAGTAATAACATCATTATTTACTTCAAACATGGAATCAGATAATTCTTCTATTTTGGCCTTTAATTCTTCTTTTTGATATTCTTCATAACTTACATCAGCATTTAATTTATCTTTTTCAATTTTTTCTAAAGCTAGATATCGGGGACATCTAGAATATTCTAAAAATTTAGTTTTAGTAATAGCCATTATTCAACAATTTCAACTATATATTTTTTATTATCATTATTGTAAGTTATTTTAATTTTTGTTTCATGATAGTCAAAATCTTCTGTTTGAATTAAATAGCCTTCTTCAATTAAATCTTTACCAAAAATAAAGTTTTCTTTATCTTTATTTAATGTATCTTCATGAGCTTTAGCATAAGTTTCAGCAGCTAATTTAATTGTATTGTTATCTTCCCTAGTTACTACTGATTCATCAGCAATATTTTGATAAGCATAACTTACTCGAGTAATTGCAACACCAAAAGCCAACGCTAATATAGCACATAATATAATTACTTCTTTAAGAGCATATCCTCGTTTATTCATAACATTCACCTACTTTAGATAATTGTAACATAATTTTGCTTTTTAGGATATTTTTTCTAACATATTTCGATATTTTCAAATAAAAAAAAGCAATTTTATTTGACATCTTTTAAAATTGCTTCATAAGAACCATTGGGACTTAAAACAGTAATTTTGTCACCTTTTTTATGACCAACTACTGCTTTGCCAATTGGACTTTCATTAGATATTTTATTTTCTAAAGGATCGGCTTCCATTGAACCTACTAATTCATATTCTTCATTCTCGCCGTCATCATATTCAATTATAATTGTTGAACCGACTCCTGCTACTCCTTTTTTATTTCCTTCAGCAATAGTACTATGTTCTAATTTAAATTCAAGTTCTTTGATTCTAGCTTCTACTTGAGCTTGTTCATTACGCGCAGCATCATAATCGGAATTTTCAGATAAATCACCTTGGGCACGAGCATCTTTTAAATCTTTAATTACACGTGGTCTTACAACATTTTTTAATTCTTGAAGTTCTGTTTCTAATTCTAAATAGCCCTTAGGTGTTAAGATAATATTTTCTTCATTTTGCATTTATATTCGCTCTCTTTCTTCATTTTTCATACCTGCTAATATTACAATAAAAAAGCCTATTTGTCAATTACTTTTAAACGCATCATAGCATAAGGTTTTAAAGGGTTTAAAACCTTTAATTTTAAGTGCATACGAGGATGATTGGCAATTTCTAATTCTTGACCTGTTTCATCATATATTTTATTAATAGTATAAGTAAATGTTGCCATTTCAGGGCCAAAAAATTCAACAACATCACCTTTTTTGAAAAAATTACGTTCTTCAATTAATGCTATTTTATTTTCAGCATCATATTCTAAAACTAAACCTAAGAAATCTTGATTAGATATTTCTTGTCTACCTATAAAATATTGGTCTTCTTTAGTTGGAAGATTTTTAAAAAACTGGGGAGCTGATTCACGATTAGCACATCTATTTAATATTTTTAAATAATACAAAGCTTCTTCTTTAGTTAAAGTATTTTGAAGAATTTTATCAATCATTTTTCGGTAACATAAGATTACGGTCGCTATATAATAAATACCACGCATACGCCCTTCTACTTTGAAAGAATTAACTCCTAAATCAATTAATTCTTTTAAATGAAAAATTAAATTTAAATCTTTACTTGACATACTAAAAGCATTAGCAAAAGCAGTATCAAAAGTCCAACGACATACTTGAGCGCAATAACCACGATTAGCATCTCGATTGGTTAAAATATTAGACATTATACAACGCCCAGACATACTGGTACACATTGCACCATGAATAAAACACTCTAGTTCTAATTTAGTCTTTTTTTTGATTTTTACTATGTCTTCTTTATTAGCTTCTCTAGCTAAAACAATTCTTTTAACACCATATTCTTTATAAAACTGTGCCGAATATTCATTTAATACACTAGCTTGGGTAGATAGATGGACTATAAGAGGAATATGTTCTTTTTTGATTAAATCTATAATATAAATATCACTAGCAATAATAGCATCTACTTTTAGCTTACTTAATGATAATAAGTATTCTTTTAAATCTTTTAAATCTTCATTATGTAAGATAATATTTACTGTAACATAGATTTTTTTACCTAAATTATGGGCATATTCAACAGCTTGAGCAAGGGTTTTCATATCAAAATTTTTAGCATTAGCTCTTAAACTATATTTTTCACCGCCTACATAAACGGCATCTGCTCCATATAAAAAAGCAATTTGCATTTTTTCGAAATCGCCAGCTGGAGCTAATAACTCAACTTTTTTCATAATTAATTCTCATCCTTTTTTAATTTTTTAATTGTTTTTTGATATAAAAAACCTTTAGTATTGTTATTTAATTCATCTTTTTGAAAGCTTTCAATAATCTTAGAAGCATCTTGATTAATTAAAAAGGGGTTTATTAGAAAACCTAAAACGTTTTCTTCATTTAGTAATTCTTTAGCATAATAAATTTTATCATCATAAAGTACGGTTCCATATTCATTTTCAACAGCAATAAAAGGCATTTTAGTTATTGTCTCTTTTAAAGGAAGAATTTGTTTTGGCTGATAAGAAAAATGATTGGCATAATTTGTATTCAAATATCTTCTAGAATACATATATGATAAATGTCCTAAACCATAAACTATTAAAGGCTTAGAAGCTTTTTTCAAAATTTCTTTAGTTTCTTCTAGTGTAATATCTGGAGAAATTACTACTGAATCAACTTTTTCTAAGTAGGTATTAATAGTATTAATACTACAATTAGCATGTTGAGCATATAAAATTTTGGTTAATTTTCTTTTTTTAATTAATTCATATACGCCTAAATCTTCAAAGACTATTCCTTCGATATTTTTAGGTAATTTTTTGATAGTTTTAGCTAATAAAGCTATACTTTCAGTATCTAATAAACGATTAAGATAAAGATAACTATGTTTAGCAGTAATTTCTTTTAACTCATAAGTATCTTGAAAGCCAACACAAAAGTTTTTTAATGGAAAAAGAAAAGAGACATTTTCTAATTCCTTTTCTTTAATACTTTCAGTAACAATTATAAAAAATTTAGGCAACTTCATCTTTACGCACACTAATACTTAAA
Source organism: uncultured Bacilli bacterium (assembly GCA_947630935.1). GTDB lineage: Bacteria > Bacillota_I > Bacilli_A > RF39 > UBA660 > Ventrenecus. Next base: position 10,095 of record CANRJL010000015.1, read on the forward strand.
CCATCGCCAACATCGTAAAATTTTGTTGTATATTCTTCATTGTTATTTAAAAACTCAATATAAGCTTCTATCTTTTTTACTAATTGTCTTAGATTTTTACTTTCTATTTTATCTGATTTACCAACATAACCATGAAATTTTATATTATCAGTAATAATAGCTCCTTTAGGCGCAAGAAAATATTTATATTTTTCAAAAAATTTCATATTTTGACCTTTGGCAGCATCAATAAAGATTAAATCATACTTACTTTCTTCCGATAAATTTAATTCTAAAGCATCTTGAAAGACGACATTTACTTTTTGTTCAAAACCACATTTTTTAACATTTTTTAAACATTCTAAGTAATTATTTTCTTCTTTTTCAATCGTTGTAACTTTAACTTCGGGGTTACTTGAGGCCATTAATATTGCAGAGTAGCCTATTGCTCCCCCTATTTCTAAGATATTTACAATATTATTAGCTTTAATAAATTTCATAATAAACGCAATAGCATCTTTTTTAATTATAGGAACATTATGCTCCATAGCATATTTTTCCATTTCAACAATTAATTCTTTCATTTTTTTCTCTACTTTCTATAAACAGCCTTGGTTTACTAATTCAGTTGTTTTAGCATAAAATTCACTGGCCGTATTTAAAAATGCTACTTCTCCTGTACAAGTATTAGCAACAAAATAATGATATGTTGTCGGACTTGGTTCTAAACTAGCAATAATACTAGTTATAGAAGGATTGCATATCGGCCCAATAGGTAGTTTACCATTCATTGAGCCATCAGTCAATCTGGTATTATAAGGATTACGATTATTTAAAACATCAATAGTTTCCGAATCTTTGCCCATTTCTTTTCTCGCACCATAAAAAGATGTTACATCACTGCCTAAACTCCAATTTTCATTTAACCTTGTATAAAAAACTTGAGCAGCAGTTTTACGGTCATTTTCAGTATTGGCTTCTTTTTCAACAATTGAAGCCATAGTTAATAATTCATGAATTGAATAAGAATTCATTTGCATTTGTTCTTTATAATCTTGTAATTTTAAAGAAGTATGGTCTAATATCTTTGTTATTACTTCCTCAGGAGTTACATTATTTAAAAACTCATAAGTATCAGGGAATAAATAACCTTCTAAAGGATAATATAATTCATTATTTAATATTTGGTCGGTTAAAAACCAATAATTTTCATTAGCTAATAAAGAATTTAAAAATGTTTGGTCATTTGCTGTATCTAAAAATTCTTCTTTAGTAAATGATAAATTTTCAGCTAATGTTGTCGCATAATCTGTTAAGCGTTGACCTTCAACTAAAGTTATAGAAGATGAATTAATCTTAACGTCGCCATTTTGGAATTTTTCTAACATACTAGTTGGTTTCATATCAGCACTTAATTCATAATCACCTGCTTGAATATTGATTTTATTAAAAAATAAATAAGCATCTAAGACTAATTCACTACGAATTAAACCACTTTTTGCTAAATTTTTAGCAATCATTGTTTTACTTGTTCCTGGTTCTATAGTAAAGACTATAGTTTCGTGTTCTTCACTTTTGGGACTCATTCCATAAAAATAAAAAATTAAACTACCCATCAAAATAATTGTTAAAATAATTAAAATGCTTATTAGTACTTTCTTCATTTTATCCCTCTTTACTCTTTTCTTCTAATTTATTTAAAATTGATTCAATTGTAAACCACTCTTCTTCTTTAGTAAGTGGTAGTAATTCTTTTTTTTCTTTTTCTTCAAAATAAATTCCGGCATATACCCTTAAAGAACCTGCTTCGTCTTTAGAATTATCGGTATAAACAACATATGTTTTTTCATCATTTTTAGGAGTAAACAAATAAAGAACCTCACATTCTTTAATATTTCCCTTTTCGTCTTTAATTTTTATTATTTGATAATTTTCATTATTGTTCATCTTTTAACTTCTTTCTTAAATATGTATCTAAAATAAGAGCAGATGCTACATTATCAATTACTTTTTTTCTTTTTTGACGGCTATGATTGGTTTGAATTAAAATTTTTTCTGCTTCTATTGTAGATAATCGTTCATCAATGAAATGAATAGGCATTGAGAAATTATTGGCTAAAAATTCTTTAAAATCTTCACTTCTTTTGGTAGCAAAGCCTGAAGTATTATCCATATTTTTAGGTAAGCCCACCACAAAATCAGTTATTTGCTTTTCAGAAACTAATCTTGTAATTTCAGGTAAACATAAAGCAAAGTCCATTTCTTTAAAATGCAAAGTTTTATAAGGCATTGCAATTTGATTAGACTTATCGCTTATTGCTATTCCTAAACTTTTTGTTCCAACATCAAAACCAAGATATCTCATTTTAAAACTTCTCTTAATAAGTAAGCTAATATATCTGCTCTTTCAATACTTTGAATTTTACTACGAGCATCTTGAAAAGTAGAAATATAACCGGGATCACCACTAATTAAGTAACCAGCTAATTGTTTAATTGGATCATATCCTTTTAAGGATAAACTTTCACAAACTTCTTTTAAAGTTAATTTTATATTTGCTCTTTGAAGCATTTCCACATTAAAAAGAGTTGTATTATCCATATTCATCTTCACCTCATCATAACTAGTTTTATTGTATCAAAAAACCATCTTAATGACAAGATGGGTTCGTAAATTTATTTGCTAATATTTAGCCAGCTTGCAATTAATTATAATTTTAATGATAAAATTTTGTAGAGTTAAGGAAAGCCTTTAAAAATTATAAACTTAAGGTATAAGGCGAAGAACTACTTCCTGTCCCGCCAGTTATTTTGACTGATGACTTTAAATAGACAACTGGACGAGTTACAGTTACAGCAATAGCACTACTAGCACTAATGCCGCCATAGTAATTTACACCACAAGCATTATTTGCATTTGGATAATATGACATAATTGTCCATTGAAATTTATTATCTATATATAGCCAGTTATTATTCATACAATTATTGGCTTTATAATCAAACAAATTTGTTGCTAAACATGTTGCTTTTACGTTGCCACCTACGGCAAAGCCATAGTCACTAGGATACATCAAGCCAATTTTACCAGTCCAAGTTATTATACTTTGATTTGCTCCACAACCTATAGTTCCTCGCTCTGCTATGTAAAAATTACTTGCGGTATTAGTATCAGTATCAATTCCGCCTATATTCCAGACAACATTATCTATTAAAGAATTACTTATTTCACTATCAACCTGCAAAACTTCTTTTATAGTTGAAGTTGTCCAATTATTATTGTTACTACTATCTCAGGCAAAATTACCTATGCTTTCATCTTTGATAATTTTTAATCTACTTTCACCAGTACCACTAGTACTTGTTTTAATATTGTTCATTACCCCTATTATTCGCCATAGTTCATTATTAAAGCGAACATAATTATTCGGACTTGCTCCAATATAGCGAATATTTTTATCACTTGTGTTGTCATTAGCTAAATTGGTGGTATCTTTGCTAGCTTCATTTTTAATACAGGTTGCGGCATTTGTTCCGCCTTTGCCACATGTTGAGATATTATTCATTTCTTCCTTTTTAAAATATAAGGAACATCTTGTTTTTGCTTTAGTTAAGTTTTTTACTTTTGGTGTCCATTCTTCTTCATCCCATTCAACTATAGCTTCATTATCACATACAGCATGGTCATATACTAAATTATCAGCATTATTTTTCTTTGGAATATCTTCTAACCAAGTAGTCCCGTTATAATAGGCAAAATAAACATCACTATGACCATAATAATTTACTTTACCATTTACAAATTCAAAGTTTTTATTTACTTGATATAATGAAAATGTTTTGCCTAACAAATAAGATGCAACTATACTTATAACAATTAATGTACCTATAATTATCTTTTTATACTTATTTTTTTCTAACCTTTTTAGCTTCATTTGTTATTCTCTTTTCTATCTTTCATAGAAAAAAT
>CANRJL010000016.1 GCA_947630935.1 uncultured Bacilli bacterium
ACAAAGTGTAAAGTAAATTTCTATTTTAATTTGCACATTTTGTTTATTCTTTTGTTATTTTAATTTTTTAAATTATAGTTATCTTGTTAGTTTTGTTCATATTTATCTAATATTTTTAAAATTCCTTCATAAGGCAAATAAGCACAATGCTTTCGATTATTTTGCTTATAAATTGTGTTATAAGCATTAGCTTCTTCTAACATTTCTTCTTTATAATCATTTTCATTTAACATATTTTGAAAATTTAAAATATATTCTTTAGCTTCTTTAATAGTCTTGCCAGTCAAATTTTTAATCATTATTGAACATGAAGAAGTTGAAATTGCACAAGCTTCACCGTCAAAAAAAATTTCTTTTATTTTATTGTCTACAATTTTAACATAAATGTCTAAATTATCAATGCAACTAGAATTATTAGTATTTACTTTTTGATATTCATTTTCTTGTTCAGGTTTTTTCTTATTTATAGGGTTAAGATAATGATCCATAATAATTTCTCTTCTTATATCTTCATCCATTTATATCATCTCTATTCTCATTTTATCTTTATTTTTTAATAATTCAACTAAATCATCAATTTCACTTTCGGTATTATAAAAATAAAAGCTTATTCTAAGGCTATTTTTTACCCCTATTTCATTTTTTAAAATTTTAGCACAATGATTTCCGGCTCTTACACATATATTATATTTATTTAAATAATAAGCTACATCTTGACTAAAAATTCCATCGACATTCAGTGTAATTATACCACTATCAGCCTCTAAATTTAATATATCCAAATAAGGAATTTCAATTAATTTATCAATAGCATATTTTCGTAAATGAAGTTCATATTCTTTAATTTTAGTCATTCCAATTTGCTCCAAATAATCAATTGCTGCCCCTAAACCTATAGCTCCAGCTATATTAGGCGTTCCGGCTTCTAAACGGGTCGGCAATTCTTTAAAATATACCTCACTTGGAGCATCAAAAGATTCATTCATTCCGCCTCCTAAATTAATAGGCTCTAATTCCTCTAGTAATTCTTTCTTACCATATAAAACCCCAATTCCAGTTGGCCCACACATTTTATGACCCGAAAAAGCTAAAAAATCAATATCTAAATCTTGAACATCTGTTTTACGATGTGGAACATATTGAGCGCCATCCATTACTACAAAAATATTATGTTCATGAGCATACTTACAAATTTCCTTAATAGGTCTTTCATCACCTATTACATTAGTAATTCCAGCCAAAGCAATTACTTTTGTATTTGGAGTAATACTCTTTCTAACATTTTCCATAGTTACATAATATTGTCTATCTAAAGGAATATATTTGACTTTGCAACCATTTGTATTTTCTAAATGAAACCATGGCAGAACATTTGAAGCATGTTCACTTTTAGTTATTAATATTTCATCATTACTTTCCAAATAATTTTTGAAAAAACCATTAGCAATCATATTTAAAGATTCAGTTGAACCAGAAGTAAAAACAATTTCCTCTAGTTCTTTAGCATTAATAAATTTTTGCACTTTTTTACGAGCATTTTCATATTCCATATCAACTTTAAAAGATATATCATAATCTCCTCGATGCGCATTTGCTGAATAATTACTATAATAATCAACAATTTTATCAATAACTTGCTGTGGTTTTAATGTTGTCGCCCCATTATCAAAATAAATAATATCTTTCGTTAACATAGGAAAATCTTTTATATTCATTTAGTCACCTCCTTATTGTAACATACTATTTAAAAAACCTTCTTTAATAATTTCTTGCGCTTTTTTTTGTGATATTCCTTTCGTATTCATAAAAAATATTTCTTCTTCAGTAAATGTTTTAATAGTTACATTATGGTTTGCACTAGCTTCATTAGAAGAAACTACTAAATTGGGAATACAAGTTATTTTATGATTTTTATCATTTAAAACTTTAATTTCTTCTAAAAAATTATTAGCTTTAGTATTTTCTGCTATAACTCCTTCAGTTTTTAAGATTGTTTCTTCTTCATCTTCTTGCCAAGCATGAATTTTTATTACACTATTACTATTATTTTTAGCTAAAATATTTCTTATTTCTAAACAATTTTTTCCTTTAAATATAATTCCCAATTGTAATTTTAAAGTTGTTTTTTTGTTACTATAAAATTGTATAGTCCCATTAATTCCAGCTATATTTAATAATTGTTTTGAAGTAAAGCATACATTATCATCTAAAAAAATATTACATGAAAAAGAATGTTTTGGAAAAACCCATTTTGTAATAGTTACATCTTTATTTATATAAATATTTTCATGTGTTTTGCTAATTATAATTTCTTCTTCTTTACTCATGAATATTTTATTCTCCTTTCTTAACAAAGATTATAATAAATCCCTAGAAAACTCTGCAAAACCTTTTTCTAATATTTCATTAATTAATTCTTTATGACCATTCTTAATAATTGTCTTATTCATCATAATATGAACATGAGTTGGTTCTAATAATTTTAACAACATTTCTTGATGACTAATTAACATAATAGCGCATTTAGTTTGTCTTTGATATTCTTTTAAGACTTTGGCTACTACTTTAACCGCATCAACATCTAAGCCAGAATCAATTTCATCTAATAAAATTAACTTTGGCTTTAAAAACAACATTGTCAGCAATTCATTCTTTTTCTTCTCGCCCCCACTCATATTTACATTAACTTCCCGATGAATAAAATCTTTTGGAATTTTTAATATTTCAGCATAATTTTTATATTCTTTATTAAAAGTAAAGATATCCATTGGTTCATTTTTTTCTTTTAAAGCAGTTCTTATTAATTCAGTATTTTTGACACCTTCAATTTCCATAGGAGACTGCGCAATATAATAAATTCCTTCTTTTGCTATTTTATCAGTTTTCTCATTTAAAATATCTTTGCCATTAAAAGTAATTATTCCTTCTTTTTTAAGACTAGGATGCGCTAAAATGCTTTTACAAAGAGTACTTTTTCCAGCCCCATTTGGTCCCATTAAAACATGTATTTCATTTTCATTAATTTCTAATTCAATATTTTCTAATATTTTTTTACTACCAGATGATACTGTTAAATTTTTTATTTGCAACATAAAAATCACCAATCCACATCTATTGTAACAGATTGATGATTTAAGGTCAATTATTGATAAATTAATTAAATTTAAAGATTTTCTGAGCAATTTTATAACCAGGGATACTAATAAACCGTGGTAAATTACTAGCTCCTGAAACACTTATTTTGCAAATTTTATATAAACGTCTATTTTTTTCTTTTAAATATTCCCATAATTCTTTTTTCTTTTCTTGACATTCTAAAGTATTGCCTATTTGTAGTAAAATAGTCGAAACACTCATCATAATATCTAAATAATGAATTAAATATTTCGCACATTTTTTATTAGTTTCATAGTAATCATAAGGGTTAAAAAAATCTATCATTGTCTTAGTAATAAATATTTGTTGGTCTACTCTTTTTACCATAACTTTTTCATTTACTGATTGGTCTTCACGTCCAATATAATAACGATAAAAATCAACATTTAAGTAATACATTGTTTTAATTTTTGGTAAAGGATAATAAACAAAAATATTATCAACATAAAATGTATGTTCAGGAAGTTTTAAATTAGTACTTTTTAAAAATTTAGTATTATATAAAACTGAATGCATTAATAGATAAGAACCTGGTTTAAACTTCCCTACTTCATCCCAAGTAAAGACTTTATTTTCTGGTAATACTTTTTGATATGATACTACTTTTTTCTTGGCTCCAACTTTTTCATAAACATAATTAACAACCATCATATCAACTAAATTTTTAGTATTTTTTAAATGTTTAATTGTTTCAAGAACTTTTAGTAAAGCATCTTTATCTACCCAATCATCAGAATCAACTACTTTATAATATAAACCAGTCGCATTTTCTAAACCAACATTTACTCCTGAACCATGTCCTCCATTTTCTTTATGGATAGCTTTAATAATTTCCGGATATTTTTTTTGATAATCATCAGCTATTTTAGCTGTATTATCTTTACTACCATCATCAACAATAATAATCTCAATATCATCTTTACCAACTAATAAACTATCAATACATTTTGCCATATATTTTTCGGAATTATAACAAGGAATTGCAAATGTAATTAACTTCATACTCTACCTCTATTTCTAATATTTTGCTAAATTAATTATATAAAAAAAATAATTGTTTTGCAAATTTTAATAATTACCTTAAAAAAAGATGGTTTATTCTTCACTATTCCCATCTTTTAATAAGACATCTCGTGGTTTAGAACCATTTTGAGGCCCCACAATTCCCCGCTTTTCTAGTAAATCAATTACTCTAGCTGCCCGATTATAACCAAACCTAAATCTTCTTTGAATTAATGAGGCACTTATTTTACCAGTTTGGACAGCAAATTCTACAATTTCATCATACATTGGTTCATCATAATCATCATTATTGTTAAGTTCAGAAATTGGCATTTCATTTAATTTTGTTAAAGCTTCATCATACTGAGCAACTTGTTCTTTACAAACAGCTTCAATTACTCTTCTAATTTCATCATCGGAAATAAAGCATCCTTGAATTCTAATTGGATGATTTTCTCCCATTGGTAAATAAAGCATATCTCCTTTTCCTAAAAGCTTCTCAGCTCCTGGACTATCAAGAATTGTTCTTGAATCAATATTTGACGCTACGGCAAAGCTAATTCGGGATGGAATATTAGATTTAACAACACCTGTTATAACATCAGTCGATGGTCTTTGAGTTGCTACGATTAAATGAATTCCAGCAGCTCTTGCTAACTGAGTAATGCGCATGATACTTTCTTCTACTTCTTTACTTGCAACAAGCATTAAATCAGCAAGTTCATCAATAATTGCAATAATATAAGGCATTCGTTGTTTATGTAAACCAGGGTTTTCATCATTTTCTTTATCAATCATTTCATTATAATCATCAATTTTCTTAACTCCTGCATCAGCAAAGACATTATATCTTCTATCCATCTCTGCCACAATTTTTTGTAAAGCTAAACTTGCTTTCTTCGGGTCATTAACCACTGGACACATTAAATGTGGAACCCCATTATAATTTGATAATTCTACTTTTTTAGGGTCAACTAATAAAAGCTTTACTTCATCTGGGCGATAACGCATTAAAATTGAATTAATTATACTATTAATACAAACTGATTTACCACTTCCTGTTGAACCTGCAACTAAAAGATGAGGCATTCTTGTTAAATCAGCACCTTTAGGAGTTCCCATAATATCTTTACCTAACGCTACCCAAATACCACCTTTAGCATTTAAAATCTGCTTACTACTTAAAATTTCTTTAATTTTAACTGGTGCAATAGCCTGATTAGGAATTTCAATGCCAATTGTACTTTTTCCTGGAATAGGTGCTTCTATTCGCACATCTTTTGCTGCTAAAGCTAAAGCAATTTCTTTATTAATGGAACTAATTCGACTAACTTTTGTCCCACTTGGAACAGTCAGCTCAAATTGAGTTACACTTGGTCCCATATGAATATCAACTACTTTACCTGTAATATGAAAATCTTTTAAAACTCTCTCTAAATTTTGTTTATTATTTATTAAAAATTGATTTGAATTAATTTTTTTAGAACGTTCAGGGTCATCCAAAATACTCATTGGTGGCAACTTATAATTTAAATTAATTGTCGGAGCATTAGGATTGGCATTTGGTAAATCAGGCATAATTAAACGTGGTTCTTCATTCATTTCAACTTCTTTAACCAAATCATCATCTTTTGCTTTTATCTCTTCCACACTTTCAATTACCAAAGATTTATTTTCTTCCTCTCTTTCTTCAGCTAATAAGCGTTTTTCTAAATCTTTCATATTATCTTCATTATCTTCTACAGCTTCTTCTTTAGCCCATTTAAAAGTAGCGACAATTCTTCCTAAAACCTCTGATAAATTAACATTAAATAATAAAACTATGCCAAAGATTATCAAAAAAGCCAAAACAATATAAGTTCCATTTAAACCAAATAATGAAGAACTTGCAAAACTTAAACAAGCTCCCAATATACCCCCACCAATCGTAATAGATGTTTGACCGGAACTAGATACAGCATTAGTTGTCCCAATTGAAGCAATTCTATCCATATAATTTTGTACTGTTTGTTCAAAAATTTTTCCAGGAGCATCAACCATTTTAACAAAATTTAAATGACTCATTATTAAAATAACTACCACAAGTAAATAAAAACCTACTGCTCGTTGACTAAAAAAATTAGGCATTTTACGTTTAAATAACATTATACAACCAAGCATTAATAGAAAAAATAATACTACTGGCCACCATTCTCCTAGCAAAAACATGGCAAATTTTTTAATTAAAGCACCAACTGGTCCAAAACCAAAACCAATTAAACCAATTAAAATTAAAATTAACCCTGTTAATTCTACACTATATCCAAAATTATTATTTTTTTCATTTGCACTTACTTTTTTCTTCTTTGCCATAATGCTCACCATATACATTATAAACGATAAATGCCTTTTTTGAAAAGAGAAGAAACACAAAATTGACAATAGCTAGAACAAAAAAATAGCTATTTCATAAAATAAAATAAAGGTGATGTTTATGAAATATCCAAAACATAACAACTTTTTAAGCGTCTTTGCCATTCTAATTTTATGTTGTCTAATTTTTTATCAAATTATTATAACCCTTATTCTTCCTTTACGTTTTAATATTTTTATTCTCTTTCTTGAAGTTCTTTTACTTTTATTTTTCCTTTACAGAATAGTATGGCCTTATTAACTCTTCAGTTTTATACACATAATCTAAAACTTTTTGAATATTTTGATAAACATCTTTTTCACTTTCATTAAAATCAACTTTAAAAGGAATAGAAATAACAATAAAAAATAATTGCTTTTCTTCATCAGTTAATGGGTTAATTTTTTGATAAGTTTCTAAAAGTGTCGCAAAAGGAAGGTCTCTATATTCTTCTTTATAAAAATGAATTAAATCTAATACTGGACTATCCCTTCTTGAATCATCCCAACTAATTAAATAATCTTTATCACTTTTATGAAAATGACTTAACGAAAGCTTATTATGAATTTGACAAACCCGAAATTTATGAAGTTGTCTTACTTTATCTAACCAATCTTCTAATTCATGTTCTGCAAAATCAAAAGAAGCTAAAATTTTCGAAATATTTCGCATTAAAAAATAATGACTTGGTGATGGATATACTTCTTTAAAAAATTCATCAAAAATATTATCATAATAATATCTTAAATAAGCAATTTGTTCTTTTAAATGGTCATATATTTTTTGATATTCATCAAAACTTACTTCTTTATAATAAATAGTTTTTTGATGAAGATTGGCAATTACTTTAATTAAATCACTAGCTTTTTGTTCTTTAGGCATATTTGTATCTTGAACATAAGAAAAAATTTCTATTCCCTCCCTAGAATCATCAATTAAAGTAGGAAAGGAAGAAAAATTTCTACTGTACAAATAACTATATAATTCACGCGTATCTCTTTTCTTTTCTTTAATTACAATATCGCCACTTGTACTATTTAAAATATGAGCCTGCCCTTTAATAGTATATTTATAAGGTTTATATACTTCTTTAATAAGTTCAATACTTCGACTATTCATTTTCTAAAGGAATAAGTATCTTGTCGCCAACTTTTAAGGCTGAAATATCGTTATACTCAGCTAGAAAACTTCCAGTTACATGATACATTGAACATAAAGTTTCTAAAGTCTCACCATCTTTTAAAATATGAATATGGTATGTCATATACTCATCTTTTGCTTCTGTTTCTAAAACTGTTTTTTCTTCTATAGGCATTGTTTGGTCTCCTTCATCTATAATTGGTTCAGGAATCACTTCCTTTTCTTCCACATTAACTTTTGGTTCTAAAATAATTTCATCAGCAATTTCCCGGACATCTTCCTCTTTTTCTTTTTGCCCTTCTTCCTCTAACATTTCGATAATTTTTTCCGATTCATCTATCTCTTTTAAATCTTCTTTTATCTCTTCTTTTTCAGCAAAATCAAGCTCTAATTCAACATGAACTTTTATCTTATTCTCATCTAAATTATCATAAGCAAAATCACTAATTTCTAAAGAAATTGAATCTGTTAATACATTGGAAGTAATAGCAATTGAAAAAGGTATTTTAAATGAGAATGGTATTACATTTACACTTACCTCATGACTCTTATATTCCCCTGTTATTAATAAATTACCTTCAATACTTTCATCTAAAACTGTAAATTCTCTTTCTAAAGAAATTGAAGTTATTTCACTTACTTTAGTATCAAATTCTAATTCCTTTGTAAAAGGTATTACACTTTTCAAAAACCCATCATTCCTCTCTAAAAAATAATATGAAAAAACATAAAAAAAATTCCAAAAATATAACTTGGAATTATTAATAAAAATTAATTTTTAGTATTTTCTTTCTTTAATTCAGGATGTCTGCGAAAAAACTCTTCAAAAATATATATTTTGGTTTCTTCTTCATCAATAATTGCAATTTCACAACTATTTTTAAAATATTCACATAAGACAATATTTTTGGGGTTATTTTCTTCAAACAAAATCAAATATTCATGAGATTCTTTGACAATTTTTTCTAATACAACATATTCTTTATTATCTATTGTCATTATCGTAATTTCATCATTCATCGCTTTGGACCTCCTGATTCTTCATGAGATATTTTATAATTTAATTCTTTCATTGCTTCATATTCTTCTTCTTGTGATTGATAACCTTCACTTTTTAAATAATCTTCAAAAGTTGGTTGATTATTTACATATTCTCCTTTAATTGTATTATAAATTTGCGGAATATTATATTCTTTTTCTGGAACTTGCTCCATCACTTCTGCTAAAAAAATTTCCCCTTTCTCTGGGTCATCTTGAAACTCTTTTTCAATTGCATCACTTATATTCAAATGATTTAAACCAACTGTATGCTGATGATTATTGCGAGCCGAAATTAAATCACTCTCTATTAATTCATGAACTGCTTCTTTGACAGGTTTCATAGCTTTTTCTTTAGAAATATCATCCCTTATATTTGTCACGCCATTAAGAACTAAAGAAGACCCTAAAGCTAGCATTCCAATTGCTCCAACAGTTTTAAGAGCTAACATTGCTTGTTCTTCTAATTCATTTCTTCTTGCTTCTCTTCTTAAAGCTACTTTTATTCTTCGTTTAAAAATATGTTCTTTTATCTTTTCGTCATATTCAAAAACGCCATCACCGTAACTCATTTTAAACACTCTCTTTCCTATTATTAATCATAACATGATTTTTTTTTATGTGTCAACAAAATGATATTTCATTTTTCTTCTTTCTTTACTGTGTGTTATCATAATAATAGAAAGGAAAATATTTATGGATACAAGTGTTTTTAAAGCTTACGATATAAGAGGAATTTATCCATCCCAAATTAATGAAAAAATGGCCTACACTATTGGCCAAAGTTATGGTTCCTACTTACAAGAAAAATTAAACAAAAATAAATGTGTCATTGGTATGGACAATCGTCTTTCAAGTCCTTCTTTAAAAAATGCCTTAGTAAAAGGACTATTAGCAAGTGGCCTAAATGTAATTGACCATGGCCTAATTACTACACCTATGCATTACTTTGGAAGATATTTAGAAAATACTTATGGCATAATGATAACTGCCAGTCATAACCCTAAAAATGAAAATGGTTTTAAATTTTCATTTGACCATCTAGCAAATGCTCGAGGACAAATGATTGAAGACTTTAAAAATTATACTTTAAATAACCAATTTTTAACAGGAAATGGTTTTTATGAACAACGTTCTATTAAAGACCAATACCTAAAATATATGCAAGAAAATATTCATATGGGAAAAAGGTCCCTAAAAGTTGTCATTGACCCTGGAAACGGAGTTACAACTACAATAGTTAAAGACATAATGCATATCTTTCCCAATTTAGATGTTACATATATCTGTGACCAAAATGATGGCACATTTCCTAATCATCATCCCGACCCAGCTGTTGAAGAAAACATGACAATGTTAAAATCAAAAGTAAAAGAAATTCATGCTGATTTAGGAATTGCTTACGATGGTGATGGCGACCGTCTAGGAATCGTTGACGAATTAGGAAATTTTATAATGGCTGATAAAGTTATGATTTTTATCATCAAAAACCTTCTCTCAACATTCCCAAAAAAAACAATTTTATGTGATGTTAAATGTTCTAAAGCTCTGATAGATGAAGTTACAAAACTTGGTGGCCAAATTTATATGTGCCGAACCGGTACTAGCTTTACTCAAGCAGCTACCAAAGAAAATAATTTTTCTTTTGGTGGCGAATTATCAGGTCATCTTTTCTTTAACGACCGCGCAGTAGAAATTTGCAGTGGAATTTATGGTGGGCTACGAATTCTAGAAATATTATCTCATAGTAAGCAAACATTCTCTTCATATTTAAAAGATATTTCTTTATATGAATCATCTAAAGAAATAAAAATACCATGCCCGAATGAAAAAAAATTCCAAGTTGTCGAACAAATGAAAGCCGAAATTATCCAAAGAAATCTTTCTTACACAGATATTGATGGCATCCGTTTTACAACCACCAATGCTTGGGGTTTAATAAGAGCAAGTAACACTGGCCCAAATCTTACTTTAAGATTTGAAGCAAATACTAAAGAAAATTTAAATAAAATAGAAAAAGAATTTACGGACCTTGTTTTAACCAAAATCACCTAAATTCTTTTTTCTTTATATTCTTTTAACAACCAAGCCATAATAATATAGACAATATAATTTTGTTCATTTTCACTTAATTCTTTATCTTTAGAAATCTTATGCCATTTATTCAAACACCCTCTACAACATGTCGCAGTGGCGTGCATAGCAATAAAAACAGGATGACCTTTTACAGGCGTTTGTTTACCATCATTTAAAGGGTTTTTCATAGCTAAGCGCTTTTTTACAAAATCTTTAGCATGCTTTTCAATAGTTTTAAAACCATTTTTTTCTAAATAAGCCAATTCTTTATCTTTTAAATGAAAACTACTCCGAAAAGAAGATTTACTTAACTCTTTAAGTTTTAAAGAAATTATTTTTTCTTTCATAAATTATTTAAATAACTAAAACGTTTTTTGACAGTTTCATAGCCAAGAATTTGCATAATATCATATAAATTAGGAGTTCTAGACTTTGTCGTTAAAGCAACTCTTATAACAGTTGAAACATCAGCTACATTACCCTTGAAATTATCAGGGTTATTTTTATAATCTTTCATATTACTAGCATAACCTAATTCTTCACACATATCTTTAATTTTATTAAACCAAACTTCTTCATTATCATTTGCATCATAATATTTATTAATATAAGTATTTAAAATATTTCTAATTTCATCAAAATCATTTATCTTTTGCCATTCATAATTTTCACTTTTAAATAATTCTTCAAACATATAATAAATATTTTGTTTTACTTCACTAAACATAGCAAAATCTTTACGAGGCTTTACCGAATTTCTTTCAATATTAAAGGTTTTTATAGCAATATCTTGATTATTTTCTAAAACATGGGCAAAATCTTCATCATATTCCTTAGCCCATTCTAAAGTCTTAGCATACATTTCTTTGGCAGTAATTTTACTTAACAGATTTTTAGAAAGACTTAATAATTTTTCCATATCAAAAATTGTCCCTGATATTCCCACTTTATTAAAATTCATTGTAAAATTATCAATATCTTCATTTTCATGAGCCAGATACCATTCTTCAAAATTAGAATTAGTAACAGTTGCTAAATAAAGCATTAAAGCTTCACTAGGAATACCCATTTCATGATAATAACTTACAGCAAGTTCTGGGTCTTTTCTTTTAGATAATTTCCGAATTGTATTCCCTTCTTTTTTATTTAATGGTGAAAAATGAGCATAAACAGGTAATTTAAAACCTAATACTTTAAATAAATTAACATGAATTGGTAAGCTACTTAACCAACTATCATCTCTTATAACATGCGTTGTATGCATTAAATGATCATCTATTGCATGGGCAAAATGATATGTTGGAAGACCATCATTTTTAATTAAAACTTGGTCAATATCATCTTCCGGAAATTCTAATTTTCCTCTTATTGCATCCATCACCACAATTTTATTATTAAAATCACCTTTATTTCTTAAACGAATTATATAAGGTTTACCCTCTTCTAAATTCTTAATAATCTCTTCTTCAGACAAAAATCTACTTCTTGCCCATTTTCCATAATACCCGATTCTTCTTTTACTTTTCTCTTGTTCATTTCTTATCATATCTAATTCTTCTTTAGTAGTAAAATCTGGATATGCAAGCCCTTTAAGTAATAAATCTTTAGCATAAGTTTGATATATTTCTTTTCTTTTACTTTGAATATATGGTCCATAACTACCAATTTCTTCATCTTCATTTATAGGGCCTTCATCAAAAGTAAAGCCAAATTGTTTAACAGCCTCAATAATTTTACTTATCCCATTTTCAACAAATCTTTCTTGGTCAGTATCCTCAATGCGCATATAAAAAATACCATTAGTTTGTTTAGCCATTTTTTTAGCAATTGATAACATAAATAAATTACCTAAATGAACAAAACCAGTTGGACTAGGCGCAAAGCGCGTTACAATAGCGTCCTCACTTAAATTTCTTTCAGGATATAAATTCTCATAATATTCTATATCATGCTTTAAACCAGGCAATAATCTTTCAACTAATTCCTTATTCATTTTTTACCTCTTTCTAAAATAAAAAGATAGCCCATTTAACGAGCAAACAAAAATTAAAAAACTATCTTCAAATAATTTTTCTTAATCACTTCTTCTAGCATTTTAACAAACCATTTCCTTTTTTGTCAATCATTTAATAAAAATAAATATACTAATCACAAACTCAATGTATACGGAGAACCACTACTACCATTCCCATCAGTTATTTTAACAGAAGACTTTAAATAAACAACCGGACGAGTATAACCAGTTTGATTTGCAAAAGCAGTTCCAGTCATGCCTTCTGGGGCTATGTTAAAAATATAAACTTCGCCAGCAATATCAATAGCCCATTCATAAACAGCACTTATATTTAGCCAATCATTGCTCACACAATTATTAGTATTATAATTATCCATTTTTGTATTCAAACAGGTTGTTCTTACACTTCCTCCAACTGCATATCCATAATCACTCATATACATTAAACCTACTTTACCTTGCCAAAATAACGGAGGTGGAATATTAACAGAAATATTTTTAAAACGTTCTATGTTGTAAATTTCAATTGGCGTTTTATTTTGCGAAATCATATTAGATATATTCCAAATGACAGTATCTATTAAATTTGATGATGCTTCACTTCTTGCTTGCAAAGTATTATTTATATCAGATGTAAACCAATTATTTTCATTTCTACTACTCCATTGAATAGAACCTATACTATCATTACGAATAATTTTTAAGCGACTTTCGCCTTTACCATCTAATGACGTTTTAATGTTGTTCATAACCCCTATTATGCGCCATGATTCATTATTAAATGTCACATAGTTACTAGGACTCGCTCCAATATATCGAATATTATTATCATAGGTATG
>CANRJL010000017.1 GCA_947630935.1 uncultured Bacilli bacterium
TTTGGCAAAACAACTTGCTCTTCCTGTTGATCCTCCATGTGTCGCATATCCATAATCACTTGGATACATTAAGCCTAACCCATTATGACTTGTTCCATCGTTTTCTTTTGTCCATTCCTCTGGATATGTGCTATATGTTGTTGTTCCTCGTTCTTTTTCGTAAAATGTATCTGCTGTTATACTTGCTGTATTCCATCCACCGATGTTCCATATAATTTCACTATCCAACATTTGTCTGGCAGTATCATCTAACCCTTTTGGATAAGTAGCACTACTTCCACTAAAATCACACGTATTTTCACTTGCTGTACTTGCAGTATAACATACTCCACTTAAACTGTTATAATATATTCCATTTAACATTTCTTTTAATTTACTTGTTGTCCAATTATTGGTATATGATGAATTTCTATCCCAAGCATAGTTGCCAAAATCTTTTTGTCCACTTATGCCATCTGTTCTAATTATTTTTACTCTTTGTTCTACGCCATTATTTGTTTGAACATTGACTAAACCGATTATTCGCCATAATTCATTATTAAATTGCACATAATTATCTGGGTTTACTCCGGCATATCGATATTCTGTTTTATTCCAACCACTACCTAAACTAGTTAAGTTACTATGTTCGACTGCATATAAACCATCTTGTCCTTCTTCAGCTAAAGGTATTTTCTTCCCTGGAAATTGAACTTTTGATATCTTTTTAAAATACAAGGTACATCTTGCTTGTGATGCTTCTAAGTTTAATACTAATGGTGCCCATTTATCTTCATTCCATTCAACTGTTACATCATCATCACATACGGCTTTTTCAAAAACTAAATTATCAGCATTATTTTTTTCTGGCATACTTTCTAACCAATCGTTTGTATTACTATTATAAAATGCAAAAACTACGTCTTCTTGTTTAGTTGTCTGGGTATATTTATGGCCAATTATTATAACTATTCCTAATATTAGTATTAATACAGCTATTTTATATTTCTTTTGCAACTTTTACCCCTCATTCCTATAATGAAACCGTATATGGGTCTTCTTTCGTGCCACTTCCACCAGTTATTTTAACTGATGATTTTAAATAGGCAGTTGGTCTTACATACATTTCCATTGACGGACTAGCCCATGGCGAGGTTGACCCACTATAGCCAGCTATCCAATAAACACCATTATCTTCCATTTCAGTTATATAACCTGCTGTAAATAACCATTCATCTGCGCCTGGCTCATATATCCAATCATTATCTTCACATTTTGTATCGATTGTTTCTTCTTCGTCCCATTTTGTACTAAATTCAAACATGTCATATGTTAAGCAAGCACTTCTTACACTTCCTCCGACAGCTAAACCGTAATCACTAGGATACATAAGAGCTATTTTCCCTGCCCATGTAGAACTTGTATTTCTTTCACTTTTATAATAATCTGAAGCTGTTCCTGAACCAGTCATGCCCATATACCATACAGCATTATCTATATATTTATTACTTGCTTCACTTCTTCCTTGTAATAAAGTATTTAAGGTTGATGGTTTTGCCCAATTATATTGGTCATTACTATCCCAAGCATATTGGCCAATAGAAACATCTCTTACAACTTTAATTCGGCTTTCACCAGCTCCATTAGCACTTGTTTTAACATTTCCCATAACTCCAATTACTCGCCATAATATTTTTTCACCTGCTTTGGCATATGTTACTTCATGACAATCTTCATCTAAATCATCAGGATTGTATTCCACACTTTGATTAACTTGTTCTTGACATTCTGCTAATGTATCAAACATCATTCTTTCATCAGAAACTTGAGCTAAATATTTTGTAATAGTTGTATCATATGTTCCTTCATCAAGATATATATAGTTTTTAGGACTTGCCCCAATATAACGCATATTGTGGTCACTTGTATTATCATCGACTATGTTAGTTGGGTCATTTTTAGCTAAATCTTTTATAAATTCTGCTCCTGTTGATATTTCTTTAAAATATAGCATACATTTTGTTTTTGTTTTGTTTAAATTTGTAACTAATGGTCCCCATTTATTGCTATCCCATTCGACTTTGGCATCATTATCACACACGGCTTTTTCAAAGACTAAATTTTCACTATTACCTTTCTGTGGCATTTTATCTAATTTTTTTGTATCCTGATAATATTCAAAATAGATATCAGCATGACCATAGTAATTTACTTTACCGTTTACAAACTCAAAGCTTTTATTTGCTTGATACAGAGAAAAGGTCTTACTTAATAATAAGCCAACTCCTAAAATAGACACTGTTGCTAAAATTACCATGATTACTTTTCTTTGTTTTTGATTTTCCTTTTCAAATCTTTTTAATTCCATGGGTCATAGCCTACTTTCTTATATAGAATCATAGCATATAACCCCCCCCCCATGTCAATAAAAATTAAAATAAACTTAATTGACTTGTTTCAGGCATGCCATTAAAAATGCCCATACTTCGCATTTTATCTATAGTAGTTGCATTTGCTTTGCTGCGCATTTGAAAATCTTCTACACTGTAAAATGCTTTTTGCTTTCGTTCTTCCATTATTTTATTAGCTACAGCATCACCAAGGCCATCTAAACTACGAAATGGCATTATTAAAGCATTTTCTTCAACATCCATGATAAAGTTATTGCCATCGCTTTTGACAATATCTATACATTTAAATTTGATGTTTCTAGCGCTTGCTTCTAAAGCTACTTTTAAAGTTTCTAATACTGATTGTTCTTTATTAGTAGCATCAAAACCTTTACTTTGTAATTCTAACATTCGGGCTTTTATAGCGTCATATCCTTTGGTCATAGCATCAATATCAAAATCTGTAAATCTGGTTGAAAAATAAGTAGCATAGTAAACTAAAGGTTTATGTACTTTATACCATGCAATACGAAAGGCACTGGTAACATATGCAGCTGCATGTGCTTTTGGAAACATATATTTAATTTTTTGACAAGATTTTATATACCAATCAGGAATATTATAACTTTTTAATAGTTCGGCATATTCAGCCCAAGTTTCTGGTTCCTTTCCAGCTTTGCCTTTTCGGACAAATTCCATTATTTTAAATGCTTTAATGGCTGGAACACCTCGATTCATAAGTTCAACCATTATATCATCTCGGCAACCAATAACATCTTTGAAAGGACAAATGTTTTTTTGAATAAGTTCTTGGGCATTTCCTAACCAAACATCAGTACCGTGAGCTAACCCTGAAATTTTAACTAATTCGGCAAAGGTTGTTGGCTTGGCATCTTTAACTAACTGAATAGTAAATGGTGTTCCAAATTCAGGAACTCCTAGGGTACCGGTATCACAAAGAATTTGTTCTTTAGTTACTTTTAAAGCTTTTGTGGAAGTAAATATAGACATTGTTTGTTTGTCGTCTAGTGGTACTTTAGTAATATCATCACCAGTTAAATCTTGAATCATTCGTAATTGTGTTGGGTCGGTATGACCTAAAATATCTAATTTTAAAACACATTCATCGATGGCATGATAATCGAAATGGGTTGTTCGCCAAGCACTAGTTGGGTCTTCAGCAGGATATTGAAAAGGTGTAAAATCATAGACTTCTTTATAGCCTGGAATTACGACAATTCCACCAGGATGTTGCCCAGTTGTTCTTTTAACACCAGTACATCCTTTAGCAAGACGTTCAACTTCAATATGACGCATGATAATGTTTTTATTTTCACAATAACCTTTAACATAACCATAAGCTGTTTTTTCAGCAACTGTTCCAATTGTTCCAGCTCGATAGACATTATCTACACCAAATAATACCTTAGTATATTCATGAGCACTGGCTTGATTTAAATCTGAAAAATTTAAATCAATATCAGGAACTTTATCGGCATTAAAACCTAAGAATGTGGCAAAAGGAATATCATGCCCATCTTTGGCCATTTTAGTTTGACATTTAGGACATTCTTTATCTGGCAAATCAAAACCACAGGAATATGTTGCACCTAAAGGGTTATTATTTTCATCATTAAAAATACTGTGTTTGCATTTAGGGCAACGATAATGAGCAGCCATACTATTTACTTCTGTAATTCCCATCATGTTAGCTACAAAGCTAGAACCTACTGACCCTCTTGACCCTACTAAAAAGCCTTCATCATTAGAATGTTTTACTAATTTTTGAGCAATTAAATAAATAACATCATAATTAGCGCCGATAATTCCTCCTAATTTTTTTTCAGCTATTTTGAATCGTTCTGTATCGGTTGTTGCTTCTTTTAAATCTTCTTCTTTTAAATGTTTTAAGACCATTTTAGTAACTGAGTCTTTACCACTTATGATGGTTTGATGAATTAATTCATAAGCCTTGGCAGGTTCTTTTTCTTCTTCTAGGCAAGCATTGATAATAGCATCACCATATAGTTCTTTAGCTAAACGTTCTTCAATAATTATTGGCAATGGTTCTCCATATAATTCTTTAGCTTTTGTATAGACAAGTTCAGTCATTGTTTCAACCGAATTTTCAATTTTAGGAGCAAAAGGAACACCATGGGTATCAGGAATAACTTCAATTTCTTCACACATATCAGCAATTAAGTTAGTGTTTTTAATGACTATTTCGTTTCTGGTTTCTTCATCTAAAAAGGCAAATTCTTCAAGCATCTCTTCGGTTGTTTTTAAATACATATTAGGAATTTCTAAACCTCTTCTATTTAAAGGATGTAATTTACCATTAAATTTTTGATTAACAATAATTTCGCGATAGATTTTATCTTCTTTTTTTAAATTATGGACATCACCAGTAGCGACAACAGGTTTGCCGGCTTCTTTGGCAACTCTTATAATACGTTTTAAGTATTCTTCAGCCTGATGAGGAGTAGTAAATTTTTTACCTTCCCCTATTAAATGGGAAAATACTGAAAGAGGTTGAACTTCAATATAATCATAAAAATTCATCATATTAACTAATTCTTCATCTTCTTTACCTATTGCTTTGTCAAATATTTCACCATTTATACAACCTGAACCAATTATTAGCCCTTCTCTTAAAGATATAATATCACGTCGTGGTATTTTAGGCTGTTCGTTTTTATATAAATATTTAGTGTTAGCTATTGAGATAATTTTAAATAAGTTTTTCAAACCAACTAAATTTTTAGCTAATAAGACAGCATGAAAAGGATAACTAAATCTAACTAAATCATCTACATTAACTAATTCTAATAATTCATCAGTCGTGTCAGTATTACGGTCACTTAATGTTTTACTCATTTTATAAAAAGCAATAGCTGTTCCTTCAGCATCATAATCAGCTCGGTGATGTTTATCTTCATCCCATGGTACATCTAATTTTTTGGTTAATGTTTGTAGTTTATGATTTGGCCATTCGGGATAAATAATACGAGCAATGCTCATTGTATCCAAGACGGTTTTATCAAAATCACCCAATTTATATTTAGTACATGCTGCTTTCATAAATGAGATATCGAATTTAGCATTATGGGCAACCATTGGATAATCTTCTGCCCATTTTAAAAATCTTTGACATACTTCTTCTTCAGAAGCACAACCTTTAACCATTTCGTCAGTAATTTCAGTTAATTCCGTAATTTTTTTCGGAATAGGTCTTTTGGGGTCAATTAATTCATCAAAACGGTCTAAGATTTTACCATTTTTAATCTTAACTGCTCCAATTTCAATTAGTTGGTCACTTCCTGCATAAAAACCAGTTGTTTCAGTATCAAAGACCACAAAAGTATCTTCTAACAAATTGTAAGTTTTATTATTGTAAACGATATCTACATCATCATTAACAATATTTATCTCTGTACCATATAAGACTTTAAAATGGTCTTTAACATCTTTGCCTTTATTTAAATGCGATACAGTATGAAATATTTCAGGAAAAGCTTGAACACAGTTATGGTCAGTAATGGCAATGGCTTTTTGCCCCATTTTCATAGCATATTTAACAATATTATTAGGTGCTTTTTCTTCAAAAGGCACGACTCCATCCATAGCACTCATCATCGTATGAACATGTAGTTCTACTCTTGGGTTATCAGTTTGTTCTTTTAAAGTTGTATCGACATTTGTCATTGTTTCTAATGATTTAACTTGTAAAACTAAATCTTTAGCAAAATTATCAAACTCAACGTTTCCAAAGAAACGATACCAATTCCCTTCTTTTAAAGATTTTAAAAGACTTTGATATTCTTTTTTATCCCGTTTAAATATTTTAGCTAATAAAGAATTGGTTTGGTCACTAATTTTTAAAGTAATTATATTTACTGTTTCTCTTTCTAATGTATCTATTCCAAAAATATAAGCTTCAAAAGCAACATTTTTAGTATCTCCTAAAATATTATTTATTTTAGTAATTGGACTTTTAATTTCATTTCCTAATAAAATTGGACCAATAGTAGGTTTTAATTCCACAACTGTTTTAATATTTTGTTTTTGTTCAGCTATTTCTTTTTTAATATTTTCAGCTATTTCTTTGTTTAATAAAGTAGTAACTTCAAATTCACCTAAACCATATTGTAACAACATATTTTGTAAATTTTTAGCTTCTTTAATTATTTCTTGTTGTTCTAATTTACTTCCTACTTCAATAGTAATAATATCATCATCAATACTAATAGAAGTATCTTTTAAACCCATTAGGGATGGTTTTTTTTGAATGACTAATTCTAACCATTCATGAATATAAGCTAAAATATCTGGCAAAGTTATTGTTGTGTAATGAAAATAAAGCTGGAAAGTTTTAATATTATCATTCTTTTTTTTAGCTAATTTTGTTAATTCAAAAACTGTTTTATAAGGTAAAACTTCATTATTTTCAAAATATACTTCTATTCTTTTTTGGTCTTTAATAATAACTACTTTATTAATAATTAAGTTTTTTATATTTGCTTCGTCTTCTTGATATTCAAGGTATTTTAAGAAATTTAAAACATCATTTGACATATTAGTCTCCTTTCTTATTATTTGGTTTTAAAACTTGAAGGCGATTAATATTTATTTGATAGTCAGAAAAGCGTTTGGTAACTCTTCCTCTTAAGTAAATTAAGTCGCCTACAGAAAATGACGGGACTTGGGTAATTTCATGATGAAATAGAACAAAATTAGCACTGTCGGTTTCATCACTGGCAGTAATAAAAGCCATGTCTTCACCTTTTTTAGTTTTAATTTTTTTGATATTTTCAACTAGCACAACAGAGTAAACATATTTATCAAAAAATGATTTGATATTTTCTAATTTCATAACATTTTTTTGATATTTACTAGCTGGATGATTACTAATATAAAAACCATAGGTAGCATATTCTTCTTTGCGTTTTTCTTCTTCAGTTAAATCTTCTACCCGTTCCCATTCTGGTTTTAAAACATATTCTTTTTCCAGATTATTAACTAATGAAGCATAATCTAAAACTCGGTCTAAATTATGTCTTAATGTTGGGTGATTTTCGCCAAAATCTTGGAAAGCATCAGCAGTTATTAAGGCTTCTATAGTTTTTTTATTGACACTTTGACCATATATTCTTGTAACAAAATCATAAAAATCGGCAAAAGAAGCTTGGGCTTGGGCATTCATTATCCATTTTACAGCTTCACTGCCAATATTTTTAATTAAAGTAAGCGGAATACGCAAAGTATTTCCTTCAATGACATAGACGTCTTTACTTTTATTAATACTTGGTGGTAAAAAACTTATATTATATTTTTTAGCTAGAGTCATATATTCTTTTGTTTTTGTAGTACTGCCAATTGCCATATTTAGTAAATTAGCAATAAAATATTGAGGATAATGACATTTTAAATAAGCCATTTGAAAACCAATTAAAGCATAACTTACGGAATGAGATTTATTAAAACCATAATTAGCAAATTTTAAAATTAAATCATAGATATTTAAGGCCAACTTTTTTTCATAACCATTTTTAATAGCTCGATTGATAAATTCTTCTTTTTGTTCTTCTATTAACTCTTTTTTCTTTTTACTCATCGCACGTCTTATAATATCAGCTTGGGCAAAACTATAGCCACCAATGGTAACTAATATTTGCATAATTTGTTCTTGATAGACAATAATACCATATGTTTCTTTTAAAATAGGTTCTAATATAGGATGAAGATAATCAATAGGCTCTTTACCTTCTTTTCTTTTTATAAAATGGTCAATGTTTTCCATCGGACCTGGTCGATATAACGCGATGGCACTTACGATATCTAAAAAATTAGCAGGTTTTAACTTGCGGAGAAAGTTTTTAATCCCTTCACTTTCAAATTGAAAAATACCAATTGTTTCGCCTTTTTGAAACATTTTTAATACTAAAGGGTCTTTTAAATCTATTTTATTTAAATTTAGAGTTTGACCGGTATTTTCTGTTATTAATTGCAAAACTTTAGCAATTATTGTTAAATTTTTAATGCCTAAAAAGTCCATTTTTAATAAACCTAATTCTTCTAAGTAATTCATTGTAACTCCAGTTAAAACTTCGTTATTATTATAATAAATAGGAATTACTTCATCTAAAGGAACACTGCTTATGACAACTCCTGCCGCATGAGTTGAAATATGTTTTTTTAAGCCTTCAATTATAAGAGATTCGGTAATTACTTTTGCTAAGCAATCATAATTTGCTAGCATTTTTTGAACTTTTTCTTGGCTAATATTTTCTTTAATACTTAATTTGGCATCCATTAAAGATATAAAACTTTCTGCTAAATTATTGTCTACTTTTAAAGCTTTACATACACAGCGAATAGCTAATTTACATTTTAAAGTACCAAAAGTTATAATATTACCAACATTTTTTAAACCATATTTTGTCCGAACATAATTAATAACTTCAGCCCGTCTTGTATCTTCAAAATCAATATCAATATCAGGCATAGTAACTCGTTGGGGGTTTAAAAAACGTTCAAATAATAAATGATACTGTATCGGGTCAACATCAGTTATACCAAGCGTATAACTTACTAAAGAACCAGCAGCTGAACCACGCCCCATCCCGACTAAAATATTATTGTCTTTAGCATACTTTACATAATCATAGACGATTAAAAAATAATCAACAAAACCCATTTGTTTAATTACCGATAATTCATAAGTTAATCTTGTTTGATATTCTTCTTTAATGTTATTATGCAAACGTTTTGCTAAACCTTTTTTAGTTAAAGCAGTTAAATAAGCAAAAGAATCAACTATATCTTCCTTATAATGAGGAATATAACGTTTATCTTTAGGAATTATAACATTACACTTAGCCGCAAAAAATTCTGTTGTCTTTTCATCATCTTCATCCATTTCCCCAAAAGTTGTAAAATTTTGATATAAATAATTTCCTTTGGTAACTGTATCAATTGTTGTTCCTAAAGAAATTGCTTCTAATAAATCTAGAGAAGCTGTATTTTCTTGTTTGAAAGCTTTTATTAATGGGGCATAAACAATTAAAGAAGATTTAAGACAAGCATTATTTTTTTCAGCATGATTATGGTAGGCAATAAATAATTGGTCGTCAGCAAAAAAAGATTTAATCGTGTCATAACTTTCTAAATCTTTAGTTTCCATAATAATTAATAAATCAGTAAATATTTCTTTTTCTAAAGCTGATACTTCTTCTTTTTTTTCAAGAGCAGTATGAATCTTTAATAAATTTTGATAGCCATGATAATTTTTAGCATAAAAAGATAAAGTTTTAGTTAAAAAAGGAACTTGCAAACCTATTAAAGGTTTAATATTTGCTGCTAAACATAAATCATAAAATTCCATTACACCAAACAAATTTTCATCACAAATTCCACAAACATTAATTTGTTTTTCTTTTAAATAGGCAATTAGTTTTGGGAGGGTTATTAAACTTTTTAATAAAGAATAGTCACTTTGAACTCTTAGAGGTATTTGCATAATGTATCACCCACCTTGCCTTTTTATTATAACACGTCTAATACTGATTAGTAAATGAAAGAAACATAGGCCAACCTTTTAAATTCATTTTTTTAGTTATCTTTCGATTTGCTTATTTTAGAGAATTAGTTTGACTTCTGCTTGCAATAATGTTAAAATTTTACAAGAAAGTTTAAAACGTGGAGGTGAATATTTTATGGCTATTAAAGTAACAAAGAAAAAACCTTTGACAGTAAATTCGCGAAGCAAAGCTTTAAATGCAACTAAAACTCGTCAAAAACCAAATAAACAAAAGAAAACAATTGATGGAAAAAAAGTAATTATTACGGCTAGAGAAGCCAAAAAAAACAAATAACTGTTTAAAGCAGTTTTTTTTATTTTAAAAAACTGCTTTAATTATTTGGCTTGACTATCATCTTTAAAAATTTTTTTAAATATTTCTTTATAATTTGTAACCAAGATAACTTCTAAATTATTTATAACATATTCAGGAACCTTTTTAAGGTCTTTTTTATTCTCTTTCGGTAAAAATACGGTATGAATTCCGGCATTAAAAGCCCCGATTAATTTTTCTTTAATGCCCCCGACTGGTAAGATGTCACCTCTTAATGTTATCTCGCCAGTATACGCAATACTCTCAGGAACACTTTTTTGCAAAATAAGACTTAAAATTGAGGTAACCATAGCTATTCCAGCACTGGGGCCATCTTTAGGAATTGCCCCTTCTAAAGCATGAATATGTAAGTCCCAATCAGCAAAAGAAATATCTTTGATTTTAAACTCCTTAGCATGACTTTTGATATAATCAAGTGCAACTGAGATAGATTCTTGCATTACCTCTTTAATTGAACCAGTAATAATAACTTTACCATTTCCTTTATAAAAACAAGATTCAATTGGTAGAACTTTGCCACCAATATTAGTCCATGCTAAACCAAGAACTAACCCAGGGGCAAGAGTCTTTGGTAAATTATCTTCTTCATATTCAAAAACATCAAGAAATTTCTTTAAATCTTTTTCTTTTAGCACAATTGCCAATTTCTTCTTTGATTTACTATTAGCAGTTAAGACTTTTCTTATAAGAGCTTCTAACTTTCTTTTTAAATCTCTGACCCCAGCTTCTTTAGTATAATGAGTAATTACTGAAGAAATTACTCCATCAGGAATTGTTAACTCTTCTTTAGTTATTCCATACTCTTCATATATTTTAGGTAATAAATATAATCTCGCTAGAGTAATTTTTTCATACAATGTATAACTGCTTACTTCAATAATTTCAAGACGGTCTTTTAATTCAGCAGGTATTTTAGTTATATCATTAGCTGTCAACATAAATAAAACATTACTTAAATCAAATGGTTCTTCTATATAATGGTCCATAAATGTTTGATTTTGAGGATAATCTAGAACATCTAGTAAAACACTAGCTGGGTCGCCTTTATAATCTTTAGTCATTTTATCTACTTCATCTATTAATAATAAAGGGTTATTAGTTCCACATTTCATCATTGCTTCCATTATTTTGCCAGGGCTTGCGCCTATATATGTTCGCCGATGTCCAGATAATTCAGAAGCATCATTTAAGCCAGCAACACTTATTTTATAAAATTCTTTTTTCAAAGCTTGCGCAATTGACATAGCTATTGTTGTTTTACCAACTCCAGGAGGACCTACTAAACAAAGAATAGGACTTCTTAAATTCGGATTTCTTTTTTTCATAACACAATATTCTAAAATACGATTTTTAACTTCTTCTAGACCATAATGTGATTTATTTAAAACTTCACTAATATTATCTAAATCAGTTTCATCATAACTAAATTTATGCCAAGGCAAAGCAAAGAAATTCTCTAAATAATTTCTAACTAAAGAAGCATCAGGTGACATATCATTCATTTGTTCATATTTATGAATTTCACGTTTTATTTTAGTAATTGTTTTAATATCAACTGGTAAATTTTCTAATCTTTCTTTCCATTCTATGACATCAATATTTTTTTCTTCTTCCTCACCAAGAGCCTTTTTAATTTCTTTTAATCGTTCTTTTAAGACAAACTCTTTTTGACTATCATCTAACTTTTTTTGCAAAGATTCAGTTAATTCTTGGTCAACTTTAATAACATCTAATTCAAATTTCAAATCTTCTAATAATTTTTTACCACGAATTATTGGGTTAGATTCCTCCATATAAATAAGCTTTTTTTCCATTGTAAGAGGTGTGAAACTTGCAATTAAATCGGTCATTTCCGCTAGTGATTGGTTACTATTAATCATCCCTAACAAAGTATTAGGAATAGTTAAATTTTCTTTGACATACTTTTTTAAAATTGTTTGAAGTTTTCTTTTAATAGCAACCTCTTTAGCTTTATCTGTATCAGCAATAACAATTTCTTCATATTCACATTTTAATATTTCTTCTTCATCTGGGTCATTATAATATTTCTTTACCATAATTCGTTTTTGACCTAATAATTTAACTCTTAAATGATTATTGGGAAGTTCTATTTTACTTTCGATTTGCCCTATTACAGCAATACTTGGTAAATCAGAAACTTCGGGAATTTCTTCTAAAGTATCTTTAGGTGAGATAACAAGAATTTGACTTTCATAACTTTTGCCACTTAACATTATTACTTTTCTTGATAAATCATTATTTAACTCAACTTTTACTTCTTGATTAGGTAAAAGAACTAGGCCTTTTAATATTAATACTGGTAAAGTTTTCATCTTGTCATCACTTCCTAAATAATGACTTATTATAAAATTTTATTTATTTTTTGTAAAGGCAATTTCTAAAAATATTAGAATATTTTACTATTATAAACTTAAGGTAAACGGTGAACCAGTAGTGCCACTTCCACCAGTTATTTTAACAGAAGGACCTAGGAAGGTCGTAGGGAACACACTTCGGGCCACATTGATGCGTTCGTAGGCGTAGGTGATATACGAGTCCAATCGGATATAGAACGCATAGCTCGTACCTGAAGTACTGGGCGTTAACAACCACTGGGTTTTGCCCATTACTCTTAACCAATTATTTGTAGAACAGCTTTTGTTATAATTCACTAAGCTACTTTTTAAGCAAGTATTTCTAACACTGCCACCAACTGCATATCCAAAATCACTGGCATACATTAAGCCGATTCCTTTATGATATGTCCCATCATTAGTCGTTGTCCAGACATTTGGATACGAATTATAATTACCTGTTGTTTTTCCTCTTTCTTTTTCATAAATTGTATCTCCTGTAACATTTGCTGAATCCCAGCCTCCAATGTTCCATATGACTTCACTATCTATCATATTCTTTGCTGTATCATCTAACCCTTTTGGATAAGTGGCACTACTTCCGCTAAAATCACACGTGTCTTTAATTGCAGTACTTTCATCAGTTCCTGAATAACATTCTCCTATTTCACTATTATAATATATTCCATTTAACATGTCCTTTAAAGTTGAAGTAGTCCAATTACTTGTATAATTTGAAACATTATTCCAACCATAGTAGTCAAAATCTTTTTGTCCACTTATTCCATTTGTTC